>JAFIEC010000060.1 GCA_020832725.1 Paracoccaceae bacterium
ACCCGATGGTGGCCGCCGCCCTGGATGCGGGGGTGCCTGTCGACAATGACGTGGGCCTGTTCTTCGGCGCGCTGGCGCGGCCCGAGTGGGGCGAGATGGACAGCCCGCCAAGGGTGGTGGCGGTCACCGGCTCCAACGGCAAGTCCACCACATCGGCGCTCATCGCGCATCTGCTGGAGGCGGCGGGGAAGAGTGTTCATCTGGGCGGCAACATCGGGCGCGGGGTGCTCGATCTCGACCCGCCGGAGGATGGCGGCGTGGTGGTGCTGGAGCTGTCGTCCTACCAGACCGAGCTGGCCCGGGCGCTGACGCCGGACATCGCGGTGTTTCTCAACCTCAGCCCCGATCATCTGGATCGCCATGGCGGCATGGGGGGCTATTTCGCGGCCAAGCGGCGGCTGTTCTCGGAGGGCGGGCCCGACCGTGCCGTGGTGGGCGTGGACGAGGCGGAGGGGCGGTTCCTGGCCAGCCAGCTTTCGGTGGCGCGCGAGGATGACCGGGTGATCCGGATCGCCACCTCCCGGCGGCTGGAGGGGCCGGGCTGGCGGGTCGAGGCGCGGCGGGGCTTTCTGGCGGAATGGCGCAAGGGCCGGCAGGTGGCCGCGGTGGATCTGCGGGGGCTTGGCGCGCTGGCGGGGGCACATAATCACCAGAACGCCTGCGCCGCCTGGGCGGTGGCGCGGGCACTGGGGATCGGGCCGCGCCAGATCGAGGCGGGGCTGGCAAGCTTTCCCGGCCTGCCCCATCGCAGCCAGCCGGTGGCCGAGATCGGCGGCGTGCGGTTCATCAACGACAGCAAGGCCACCAATGCCGAGGCCGCCGCGCGGGCGCTGTCGGCCCACGCGCGGGTGCGCTGGATCGCCGGGGGACAGGGCAAGGAGGGGGGCATCGCCGCGCTTGCCCCGCATTTCGGGCGGGTGGCGCGGGCCTATCTCATCGGGTCCTCGGCGCGGGATTTCGCAGCCCAGCTGGGCGAGACGCCGCATCTTGTGTGCGACGGCCTGGAAGAGGCCGTGGCGCAGGCCGCCGCCGACGCCCTGCCCGGCGAGGTGGTGCTGCTGGCACCCGCCGCCGCCTCGTTCGATTCCTATGCCGATTTCGAGGCGCGCGGCGCGCATTTCATCGCCCTGGTGGAGGCGCTGGCGCGGCGGTCGGAGCGCGGCTGAGACGGCGGGGGCCGCATGTCCGGCGCGCTTTCGTCTCAGGCGCTGCTGCGCACCGAAAGCTGTTCGGGCGCGGTCTCCAGAACCAGAACCGCAGCGCGCCCTGCCGCGCGGGCCCGGGCCAGCGCCGGGGCGAAGGCTTCGGTTTCGCGGACCCGCTCTGCATGGGCGCCCATGGCCGCAGCCACCTCTTCCAGCGGCGGATTGGCGAGGGCCACGGCATGCGCCCTGCCGGGGAAGTCGCGGCTCTGGTGCATGCGGATCGTGCCATAGCCGGCATTGTCCACCACCAGCAGGACGGGCCGCGCCCCCTCGGCCAGGGTTGCGGCCAGTTCGCCCAGGCTCATCATGAAGCCGCCATCTCCCAGCATGGCCACGATCGTCCGCTCGGGGTGGCGCAGGCTGGCGGCAAGTGCTGCGGGCAGGGCATAGCCCATCGCCCCGCAGGTGGAGGCCAGCTGTCGCCCGGGCCGGGCGAAGGACAGGTAGCGCTGCACCCAGCCGTTGTGGTTGCCCGCATCCTGCACCACGATCGCGTCGCGGGGCAGCACCTCGCGCAGATGGGCCATGCACAGGCCCAGATCGAGCGTGCCCGCCTCTTGCCCCGGGGGCAGGGCGTCGGCCATGCGCGCGGCGCGCAGGTCGCGGGCCCAGCCTGCGCGCCGGTCGCGGCCCGGCACCTCCATCCCGGCCAGCGCTTCGGCGGCGGGGCCGGGGGCGCCCGGTATGGCAAGATCGGGGGCGTAGACACGGCCCAGCATGTCGGGATCCACATGCAGGTGGATCAGCCGGGCCGCGATGCGCGGCGGGGGCAGGGTGGCATAGCCTTGCGTCGCGATATCGCTCAGCTGCGCGCCGAGAGCGAAGATGCAATCGGCCTCGGCCAGGGCCCGCACCAGGGCCGGATCGGCCGATGTGCCCAGATCGCCGACATAGGCCGGGGAGTGGTGGTCGATCAGGTCCTGCCTGCGGAAGGAGGCGGCGACGGGCAGGCATGCGCCCTCGGCCAGACGGGCGAGGGCAGCGCAGGCCGCGTCGCTCCAGCCGGTGCCCCCGGCCACGATCAGCGGGCGCTCCGCCCTGGCCAGCATGGCGCAGGCCCGGGCCAGCAGGGCCGGGTCGGCCCGGGGCGTGGCGGGCGTTGCGGGGGGTGCATCGGGGATCGCGGCGCTCTCGCGCAGCATGTCCTCGGGCAGGGCCAGCACCACCGGCCCCGGGCGGCCCGACATCGCCACCCGGAAGGCCCGGGAGACAAGCTCGGGGATGCGGGCGGGATCGTCGATCTGGGCGGCCCATTTCGCGAGGGGGGCGAACATGGCCGCGTAATCCACCTCCTGAAAGGCAAGGCGGCCCATGGAGGCGCGGGGGACCTGACCCACCAGAAGCAGCAGCGGCACCTGATCCTGCATGGCGGCATGCACGCCCACCGAGGCATGGGTCGCCCCGGGGCCGCGCGTGACCATGCAGATGCCGGGACGCCCGGTCAGTGCCGCATCGGCTGCGGCCATGTGCGCGGCACCGGCCTCGTGGCGGGCATTGATCAGGCGAAAGCGGTTGCGCGCGGAAAAGGCCGCGTCGATCAGTGCCAGATAGCTTTCGCCCGGCACACAAAAGGCCCGGTCGGCGCCATGGATCAGAAGCTGGTCCATCAGCAGGCGCGCGCCGGTACGGGGGGGCGGGGAGGCGGGTGTCGCGGTCATGGGGGCAGACTGCCCGCGCCGGACCCCTGCCGCAAGGCGCATGGGGGCAGCGCCGGGGTGCAGAGTCCGGAACGGGTTGCCCGTGGCGGCGTATTGGGCTATCCAATTCAAACCAAAACAACGGCCGAAACGGCTCAGGAGGGACCTTGGCCCAGGATGCGCTGGATGCGCTGATGCGCAGGACAGAGGGCGAGGAGAGCCTTCGCCGCGAGATCGAGTCGCGGCTGAACGGCGGCGAATGGCCCGCGCAGACGCGCCTGCCCACCGAACGTGCGCTGGCCGAGGCCTTTGGCATCGGGCGGGCCCGTGTGCGCCGGATCCTTGAGGATTTCGAGCGCGCGGGGCGCATCGTGCGCAATGTCGGACGGGGCACCTTTGTCGCCGAGGCGAGCCCCGTCCCCCCCGCCGAGGGCAGCCCGGCCGCGCTGGCCGCCGATATGGAGGAGGTCAGCCCCGAGGATCTCATGGAGGCCCGCCTGCTGATCGAGCCGCAGCTGGTCGGCCTTGCCGTTCGGCGCGCAAGTCCTAGCGAAATCATGCAGTTGCGTGATCTTGTGGCGCAGGGAGAGCGTGCCGGAAGCATGGCCGAGTTCGAGCGTATCGATCATGATTTCCATGACATGCTGGCGGGATTCGCGCGCAATGCCTTCCTTGCCGGGATGCTGCGCAGCATCCAGTCGCTGCGCCGGGCTCCGGCCTGGGGCGGGCTGCGCCGCCGTGGCCTGACCGAGGACCGCCGCCGCCGCTATCAGGTGCAACATGCCGCCCTTGTCGAGGCAATCGAGGCCCGCGACCACGAGGGCGCCTGCGACCTGATGCGGCGTCACCTCGAGGAAGTGCGGGGCAATCTCTGGCTCTGACGGGGCGGTGCGATTGCCGCGCCCGTCTGGTGCCGAAAGGTGTTGCCGGATGCAAACCTTTGTGCAAGCATGGTTTGGAATTGTCGGATTTGGTGTGTTGTTGGGCAGACCCTCCGGCGGATCCTGCCCCCCGCGCCCCGATATGCGCGAGACCGGCAGGCAGACATGACGGGGGCAGCATGGGCACGCGGGTGGAGGTTTTCGGCTGGACGGGCGTCGCCTCGACCAGCCACTGGCTGAGCAGCCAGACCGCACTCGCGATTCTCGAGCGTGGCGGCAATGCGTTCGACGCCGCCGTGGCCGCGGGATTCGTGATGCAGGTGGTGCAGCCGCATCTGAACGGGCCTGCGGGCGATGTCGCCATCATCGTGCATGACGGGGCCACCGGCGAGGTGGGGTCGATCTGCGGGCAGGGGCCCAGCCCCGCCGCCCTGGATATCGCCGCGATTCGCGGGCTTGGCCTCGATATGGTGCCGGGCACGGGGCTGCTTCCGGCAGTGGTGCCGGGGGCGTTCGATGCCTGGATGCTGCTGTTGCTGGAGCGCGGGACCATCAGCCTTGAAGAGGCGCTGGCGCCGGCGATGCTCTATGCCGCGCGGGGCCTGCCGGTGGATCCGCGCCTGCATGAGACGCTGAGTGCCGCAGTCCCGGTCTTCTGCAAGTACTGGCCCGATTCGGCAGAGCTGTTTCTGGCCCCGGGCGGGGCCGCGCCGGAACTGGGGGCGATCTTTGCCAATCCGCGGCTGGCCGCGACCTGGGCGCGTCTGCTGCGCGAGGCGCAGGCCCGCAGCCATGATCGCGACGGGCAGATCGAGGCGGCGCGCGCGATCTGGTCGGACGGGTTCGTGGCCCATGAGATCGATGCGTTCTGCGCCACGGCCCGGGCGGTGGACATTTCGGGCGAGGCGCATGGCGCGCTGCTGCGTGGCGGCGATCTTGCCGGATGGCGCGCAAGCTGGGAGCCGGTTGTCGCGGCACCCTATGCGGGCGGTGTGGTTCACAAATGCGGCGGCTGGACCCAGGGCCCGGCCTTGCTGCAGGGGCTGGCGATGCTGCCCGAGGAGCAGATGGCCGCGCTCGATCCGGAGGGGGCGGGGTTCATCCACCAGGTGACCGAGGCGATGAAGCTGGCGCTGGCGGATCGGGACAGCCATTACGGCGAGGGCTCCGCCCTGTCGCCCGAGACGCGCGCGGCGCTGATGGAGCGGCTGCTCTCGCCCGCCTATGCCCGGGAACGCGCCCGGCTGATCGGGGCGCGGGGCATCCACTATTTCCGGCCCGGCGAGGTGCCGGGGCAGGAATGGCGGCCCGATTTCGCCGCCGCTTGCCTGCGTCAGCGCGATGCGGGCATCCTGGCGGCCTATGGCGGTGGCGAGCCCACGGTGCGCAACCTCCCCGAGACGGCACCCGCCGAAAACGCCCTGTCCGAAGGGGTGCCCGCCGATTATCGCGCGCGTGCGGTGGGCGATACGAGCTGTCTGTCGGTGGCCGATGCGCAGGGCAACGTGGTCTCGGCAACGCCCTCGGGCGGATGGCTGCAATCCTCGCCGGTGATCCCGGGCCTTGGCTTTCCGCTGGGCACGCGGGCGCAGATGATGTGGGTGGAGGAGGGATCGCCCTCGGGTCTGGCCCCGGGCATCCGGCCGCGCACCACGCTGACGCCCACGCTGGTCACCCGCCCCGACGGTCGGGTCACGGCGCTGGGCACGCCCGGGGGAGATCAGCAGGAGCAGTGGCAGGCGGCCTTTCTGGTGCGCCACATGGTGCATGGCATGTCGCTGCAGGAGGCGATCGATTCGCCGGGTTTTCACACCAACCAGCTGATCAACTCGTTCTATCCGCGCGGTGCGATCCGGGGCTCGCTTGTGGCCGAGGACCGGCTTGCGCCTGGGGTGGCCGACGAATTGCGCGAGCGCGGCCACGATGTCACCCTGGCCGGCCCCTGGGCCGAGGGGCGGCTGTGCGCGCTGGAAGCCAGTGCGGGCGGAGAGATGCGCGCCGCCGCCACCTCGAGAGGAGGGCAGAGCCTTGCCGTCGGACGCTGAACTGCGCGGTGTGCGCTCGGGCCCGGCCGCAACGCCGGGGCCCGAGGGCGATGCCGGTTTCCTGACGCGGGCGGCCCGTGCCATCCTGCGGGTTCTCGATTTCGTCATCGGCACTGTCGCCGTGGTGGCGCTGGTGGCGCTGGTCTGCATCGTCTTTGCCAATGTCGTGGGCCGCTATGGCTTTGGCCGGTCGCTGATGTGGTCGCTGGAGGCCGCGCGCTGGCTGTTCATCGCCATCATCCTGCTGGGGGTGCCGCTGGCCCACCGGCTGCGGATGCATCTCAAGCTGTCGGTTCTGGTGGACATGCTGCCTGCGCCGGCGCGGATCGCGGCGGAGCTGGTGTCGAATGTCATCGTGGCCTGGACGACGATCCTGCT
>JAFIEC010000218.1 GCA_020832725.1 Paracoccaceae bacterium
TGGCGCCGCATCTGGGTTCGCAATGGTGGTGCCTGACCCGCGATACGCTGGAAGCCATCCTGACCGATCCGGACCGCCCGGCCTTCGACCGCTTTTTCCGCCAGGTCTGGATTCCGGACGAGGCCTATTTCCAGAGCCTCGTGCGCCGTCATGCGCGCCATATCGAAAGCCGGTCGCTCACGCTGTCCAAGTTCGACTTCCAGGGCAAGCCCCATGTCTTCTACGACGACCACCTGGCCCTGCTGGAGCGATCGGATTGCTTTGTCGCACGCAAGATCTGGCCGCGCGCAGACAAGCTGTATGCCGCGTTCCTCAACGACACGCGCATGACAGCCCGGCGCACACCGCCCAATCCGCGCAAGGTGGACCGCGTCTTCCAGCGCGCCAACGAGCGGCGGACGAACGGGCGGCCCGGCCTCCTTATGCAGAGCCGCTTTCCCCACCCGGGATGGCGCAAGAACTATACCGCAGCCCCCTATTCGGTGTTCGAGGGCTTTGCCGAGGTGATCGACGACTTCCCCCTCTGGCTGGAGCGGCGGACGGGTGCGCGGGTGCATGGCCATCTGTTCGACCGCACCCGGGTCGAGTTCGCGGCGGGCGCGCCCTGCTTTGCCGGGGCCCTGTCCGACAGTCCGAGGTTGCGCGACTACAACCCGCGCGCCTTTCTCACGTCGCTTGTCTGGAACAGCCAGGGCACCCAACAATGCTTTCAGTTCGGCCCCGGCGACACCCAGGCCATCTCCTCGTTCTTCGCCTCGGACCCGAACGCCCATGTCAGCGTGATCACAGGCGCCTGGCTGGTGCCGCTCTACCGGTCCAGCCTCAATTTCGAACGCGTCCTGAAGATCGCCGCCCGCTACCAGCGCATCGAGACCGAGCATCTCGCGGTGCTGCGTTCCCATGATGCGCGCTCGCAGGTGGAGATCATGTCGCTGTCGGAGTTTTTCGACGACCCCATGCAGGTGATGCAGGACATCGTGGATCGTCTCAATCCGATCTCGGGGCGCAGGCTGCTGGAGGCCCCGGTGCTGGCCGATCTGACAGGCTTCGGTGCCTTCGTTCAGAAACTTCGCAACCATGGCATGAACCCGCATCTGGCGGGCGATTTCGCGTTGATGGAACAGACCGACGACGAAAGCGCGGCCGAAACGACGCGGGCGGCCCTGTGATGGCTGGCCGCTTCCGCTTTTTCGCGATCCTCGCCGAGATGCGCACCGGCTCGAACTTCCTCGAGGACAACATCAACCGCTTCGACGCGCTTTCGTCCCATGGAGAATTGTTCAACCCGTATTTCATCGGCGGCGCGGGAAAGCAGGAATACCTGGGCATCAGCCTGGCGGAGCGGGATGCAGATCCCTTCGCTCTGCTCGAGCGGGTGATCAGCCACAGCAGCCCTGCCATCGCGGGCTTTCGCCTGTTCCACGACCACGACCCGCGCATCCTCGATCATGTGATCGACAATCCCGACTGCGCCAAGATCGTCCTCACCCGCAACCCGTTCGAAGCCTATATCTCCCGCAAGGTGGCCGCGGCGACCGGGCAGTGGCGGCTGACCGACCTGAAGTACCGCGCAGATGCCCGCATCCGCTTTGAGCCGGACGAGTTCGAGGCCCATGTGGCCGGGCTTCAATCCTTCCGCATAGAGCTGCAAAGGCGGCTTCAGGTCACCGCGCAGACCGCCTTTCACATCAACTACGATGATCTGGGCGCGCTCGAGGTCATCAACGGGCTTGGCACCTGGCTGGGTGCCGGCACCCGGCTCGAGGCCCTGTCGAAGACGCTCAAGAAGCAGAACCTGGAGCCGCCCGAGAGCAAGGTGGAAAACCCCGAGGAAATGCACGCGGCACTGGCCAGGATCGACACATTCGGCCTGGCCCGCACCCCGGATTTCGAGCCGCGCCGCGGCCCGGTGGTGCCGCGCTATGTGGCCTGCCCCGATGTGGGGCTGCTGTTCATGCCGATGGAGGCCGGGCCGAGGGCCGGGCCGCTTGGCTGGATGGCCGCCCATCAGGCCCGCGCCAGCGGCCGCGCCGACGGGGAAGAGGCGCTGCTGACGGGGTTCAATCAGAAGAGCCTGCGCCAGTGGCGACGGCGGCATCCCGGGCATATGGGCTTTACCGTCCTGCGCCACCCCGCCATGCGCGCCCATTCCGCCTTCTGCCGGCACATCCTGCCCGGCGGCCCGGGAGCCTTCGTCGAGATCCGGGAGATGCTGCGCAAGGAGTACAAGCTGCCCCTGCCTACCCCCGGCAAGGGGATGGAGGGCTACGGGCCGGAACGTCACCGCGAAGCCTTCATGGGCTTCCTGCGCTTTCTCAAGGCCAATGTCGCAGGGCAGACCGCGGTGCGGGTCGATCCCGCCTGGGCAAGCCAGAGCGCGATGCTGCAGGGCATGGCGGGGCTGGCGCAACCCGATCTCGTGGCGCGGGAGGACCGGCTGGCCGAGGCTGCAATCTACCTCGAGGGAGCGCTGGGCCTGGCGCATCTTCCCCTTCCTCACGACGCAGAGGAGGAGGGGCCCTTCCGGCTGGTGCAGATCCACGATCCTGACCTCGAGCAGGCGATCTCCGAGGTCTATGCGCGCGACTATCTGCAATTCGGCTTCGGGCCGTGGCGGGCATGATCGGGGGCAAGCGGTGCATCATGGCAACATCAAGGGCCCAAGAACACACGCGATCGGCAGTTCGACGCCCCCGGCCGGCTGGCAGCTTGCCCGGTGAGTCGCGGGCGCGTATGCAAGGAACGGCGGTGAACACACCCCGGGGGCAGTAATGAAAAGACTTGTTTTCGCATTTTTTGCTGCGGTTCTTGTCGCAGGGTGTACCGACGGCACCATCTCGTTTCCGGTGACGGAAGACAGCCAGCGCGGCATCGAGGAAGATGTCGAGATCATCCGCCTGACCGAAAGCAACATCGAGCAGTTCACGATGCCGGCGCGGGCCTTCCAGCCGACGCGCCTTCAGGCCAACCGGATGTGGGACTATCGTGTCGGCACCGGCGACATCCTCAGCGTGATCGTCTTCGACCACCCCGAGCTGACCCTTCCTGCCGGGCCCCAGCGCACCGCGGCGGAATCCGGTTTTCGGGTGCAGCGCGACGGGACATTCTTCTATCCGTTCGTCGGACAGGTCATGGCCAGCGGGCGCACGCCCGAGGAGGTCCGCGCCGAGCTGACGGAGCGGCTGTCCGAATACATCCCCAACCCGCAACTCGAGGTGCGGGTGGCCGAGTTCAACGCGCAGATCGTCGTCGTCAGCGGAGAGGTGAAATCGCCCAACCGTCAGCGACTGACCACGGCCCCGCTCTCGCTTGCCGAAGCGGTGAACGCGGCGGGCGGGCTGACGGAACGTGCGGATTCGCGCAATGTCACCCTTCAGCGGGGCGGTGTCGTCTATTCGGTCGATCTTCAGGGTTTCCTCTCGGCGGGGATTCGTCAGAACAATCCGATCCTGCGCGATGGCGACGTGATCAACGTGCCGCGGCGCGAGGCGACAGAGGCCTATCTGCTCGGCGAGATCCGCAGGCCCGACGTGATCGACCTGTCGCAGGACCGCATCACGCTGACCCAGGCGATCACCCGGAGGGGCGGCATCAACGAGCTGCGCGCCGATGCCCGCGGCATCTTTGTCTTTCGGGCGGGACATCCGCGCATCCGGGTCTTCCAGCTCGATGTCAGCTCGCCCACGGGTATTCTGCTGGGAACGCGCTTCGTGCTGGAGCCTGGCGATGTGATCTACATCACCCGCTCGCCGCTGCAGCGCTGGAACGACACGATCACGCGCATCCTGCCCACGGTCAGGGCGGTGAACCCGGCCGTCGGCGCGCTGGAGCGGCTCGAGGGCCTGGCAAACTGAGGCGGCGAAGGTGTTTCGCAAGGTCCTTGTCGTCTGTGTGGGCAATATCTGCCGCTCCCCTCTCGGGGAGCGGCTCTTGCACAAGCACCTCGAAGGGACAGGGATCATTGTCGGCTCCGCCGGCATTGCCGCCCTCGAGGGCCATGCCGCCGACGAGGATGCCGCGGCTGTGGCCGAGGCGCGCGGCATCTCGCTTGCGGGTCATGTCGCACGGCAATTCACCGCCGAGATGGGAAGTGCCCATGACCTGATCCTCGTGATGGAGCCGGGCCACCGCACCCGGCTGCAGCAGGTGGCGCCGCAATTGTCGGGGCGCACGATGCTGTTCGATCACTGGACCGGGGGGCAGGGTATTGCCGATCCCTACCGGCGATCACGAGCATTCCATGAAAGCACATTTGACCTTGTGGCACGGGCAGCGCATGCTTGGGCCGAACGTCTTTCAAGATGATTTTGGTACGAACGTAATGAACCTTCTTCCCGGTCCGGATCTCGCGGAGCCAAACCGCACACAGCCCAGCGCCCCGCCTCCGCAGCAGCGGGACGACGAGATCGATCTGGGCGATCTGCTGCTGCGGATCTGGGCGGGCAAGTTCCTCGTGGCCCTGACCGCCGCGGCGGCGGTGGCCATCAGCGTGTTCTACATCGCCGTCACGCCGCCCACCTATCAGGCCGATGCCCTTCTCCAGCTGGAAGAACGCAGTGGCAGGCTGGCCCTGCCGTCGGCGATGCGCGATCTGGTCGAAAACGACCCGCGCAGCATGACCGAGATCGAGATCATGCGCTCGCGCATGATCATGCGCGACGCCGTGGCCTCTCTCAACCTGGACTGGCGGGTGCAACCGGCGCTCGCCCCTTTCGCGGGTGAGGCCCTGGCACGCTACCAGCTTCCGATTCCGGAATTGCGGTTCCTCGCCCCCTACGCCCGCCGTGGCGAATCGATCGAACTGGATTTTCTCGAAGTGCCGCCGCGCTGGATCAATCAGCCCATCCAGCTTCTGGTCATCGATGGCGGCTATCGTATCACCACGCCGGATGGTGCCGTGACCGACGGTACGGTCGGCGAGATGCTGCGCATTCCCGACGCCGGGTTCTCTGTACAGATCAACGCGATCACCGCACGCCCCGGGCGTGAATACACTTTGCGACAGGTTTCCGAACTGGCAGCGGTCGGACAGCTGCGCGGGAGGTTCAGCGTTTCGGAGCGTGGCCGTGGCTCGGGTATCCTCGAG
This sequence comes from Paracoccaceae bacterium, assembly GCA_020832725.1. GTDB lineage: Bacteria > Pseudomonadota > Alphaproteobacteria > Rhodobacterales > Rhodobacteraceae > JAFIEC01. The sequence continues at coordinate 5,087 of JAFIEC010000218.1, forward strand.
CTGCGCATGACCGCCCCCAACCCCCGCGAGGCAGAGCGCGCGCTGAATGCGCTTTCCCAGGCCTATCTGCGCCAGAACATCGCCCGCAGCGCCGCCGAGGCCGAGAGCAGCCTCCAGTTCATCGAGGCCCAGCTGCCGCAGGCCGAGGCCGCCATGCGGGAGGCCGAGGCCGCCCTCAATGCCTACCGGCAGGAGCAATCCTCCATCGACCTGAGTTTCGAGACCCAGAACCTGCTGACACGCATCACGCGGCTGGAGGCCCAGTTGCTGGACCTCCAGGCGCGGGAGGAAACGGTCAGCCGCCGCTACACCGAAAGCCATCCCGTCTACCAGGAGCTCCTTGCGGATCGTGCGCGCCTCGAGGCGGAGCTGGAGCGCCTGCGTGGCGAGACCGCAATCCTGCCCGAGACACAGCGCGAGATCCTCAACCTGACCCGCAACCTCGAACTGACCCAGAGCATCTACACCCAGCTCGTCAAGCGGGCTCAGGAAATCCGCGTGCTGCAGGCAAGCACGGTGGGCAATGTGCGCATCGTGGACACTGCGGTCGCCTCAGGTCGCCCGGTCGCTCCGCGCCGGAACCTTGTGATCGCGCTCGGCCTGATGCTCGGCCTGATGGCCGGGGTGGCGCTCGTGCTGCTGCGGGGCTGGCTGCGCAAGGGGGTACAGGGCCCGGCCGAACTGGAGAAACTGGGCCTGCCGGTCTTTGCCACGATCAATTATTCGGCGGCCGCCGATGCGCGGGGCGCACGCAAGGGGCGGCTTCCGATCCTGGCCCGGGAAGACCCGACCGACCTCACGGTAGAGGCTTTCCGATCGCTGCGCACCAGCCTGCATTTCGGCATGCTGGATGCCCGTACGCGCTCGCTGGCGCTGACCAGCTCCGCACCGGGTGCGGGCAAGAGCTTCAACGCCGTGAACCTGGCGACCGTCGCCGCCGAGGCCGGGCAGAAGGTCTGTCTTGTCGATGCTGACCTGAGGCGCGGGCAGCTGCGCCGGCATTTCGATCTTGACCGCGACGCGACGGGTCTGGCCGAAGTGCTGTCGGGCGAGGCCAGCCTGGATGAGGCACTGGTCGAAACGGCCGTCGAGGGGCTGTTCTTCCTGCCGACCGGTCGCTATCCGCCCAACCCGTCGGAATTGCTGATGCGCTCCTCGCTGGGCGACCTGATCAGCGAACTGGACAGGCGGTTCGACCTTGCGATCTTCGACACGCCGCCCGTTCTGGCCGTCACGGACCCTGTCATCATCGGCCGGAACGTGGGTGCCACCATCGCCGTGGTCCGCCATGCCGAAACGCCGGTCGGGGAAATCAGCGCCCTGATGAAGACGATGGAGGCCTCGGGCGTGAAGGTCTCGGGGGCCATCCTCAACGGGTTCGACCCGCGCAAGGCCGGTGCGGGATATGGCTACGGTTACGGCTACGGCTACGGCTACGGCTATCGCTACGAGTATCGCAATCGCACCGAATAGAGCGGGTGTGGATCGAGGCTGCGTCCCGCGCCTCAGACGGGATCGAGCCCGTCGGTCTCGACCGCGACCCGGACGGGCTGGCCCATCAGTTCCAGCAGCACCCATACCCGGCGCTCGGGTGCCATGCCCTCCACCCGGGCGACGAAATCGGCAAGCGGGCCCGTGCGGAGCCGGACCATGCTACCCGGTGGGGGCATGGTCTCGCTGCGCACAAGTCCGTTGGCGTCGCAGCGCGCCCGCAGCCCCTCCACCAGGGCCGTTGGCACCGGCGCAGGCGCGCCGCCGAAGGCGACAAGCCGCACAATCCCCTGAGTCGAGTTGATGGCCCGCCAGTTCCCGCCCTCGGGGGCGAAAGACACGAAGAGGTAACCCGGGAACAGCGGCCTTTGGCGCTGCGCAAAGCGCGCGCCCGAGCGGCCCGTCGTCTCGGTCAGCGGCAGAAAGGCACCAAAGCCCTGCCGCGAAAGGTTGCGCAGCGCGATCCGATGGGCATTGGGCTTGAACTGCGCGAGATACCACTGCGCCCCGGTCGCTGTCGCGATGTCCTGTTTCATGCCCACCTCCGCGCGCAACTTGGCGATTCCCGGACCGGGTGGCAAGGAGAGAGCCCTGGATCAGGCGGCAGGCACCTCCGGACAGGCGCGAAAGGCGCGCACGGGCTCGGCCGCTCCGTCAAGGGAGACGGGCAGCGCCACATCCCCCAGGGTTGCATGGGCGCGTTCGTTGAACTCCAGCCCGTCCAGCACATTGCCGAAACCGCGATCCGTCACCGTCAGGGTGCGGCCATCCCCGGACAGCCGGTGCCTGTTGGTGGCGATCGTGAATCCGCGCGCGCCCTCGAACAGGATTGCAAAGGCAGGCCCGCCGGGCCACGGCACGGCGCGGGTGAGGGCAATCCGATAGGGCTCGTCCTGGCCCGGATCAAAGGTCACCCGCAGGCTGCCCCATTCGGCCTCGTGGGTCAGGGTGCAGACAGGGCTGGGCGAGAAGTCCCATGCACCGCCGGGAACGGCGGAGGCAAACAGGATCACGAGGGCCAGACCTTGCGCACGCATGGGCCTGAAATGGTGCGCCAACCGACCGGGGCAATGCCCCCTCATCCGCGCGCCTTCAGCCAAGCGCATCGATCACGGCCTCGAAAACCGCCTCGGGATGGGAGTGATAGACCAGCTGGCCCGCATCCTCGATCATGCGCAGCCTGCTGCGCGAAAGGTTCCTTTGGTGGAACGCCTCGACGGTGGCTGCCGCCACAACCGGGTCGTGGCGACCGTGGATCAGGGTGACCGGACAATCCGTGGTCTCCACCAGCGCCGACCAATCACGCACCACATGATAGCTGTCCGTCTCGAAGGCATGGTGGCCCTGCTCCACCGCATAGCGCACCCCGTCCGTCACGATCTCGAAGATCTCCTGCCGCCGCAACAAGGCCTGATCGAGCGGCGAGGATTCGTAGAGGGCATCGACAAAGCGATGCTCGCCGCCGGCGTCGATCTGGCGAATACCGGCGCGCAGGAAGAACGGCAGGGCGGCGGGGGCATAGCGGGCGGTGAAAGCCACCAGCCGCTGACGCCGGGACATGAGGTCGAACTGCCGCGGCGACAGGATCGGCACCCCGCCCGCGACGCAGATGATTGCACGCACCCGCGCGGGGTGGCGGGCGGCAAAGCCGAAGGCATAGACCGATCCGGCCATATGCCCGATCACCGGCAGTGCCTCCACCTTCAGATGGTCGCACAGCGCATCGAGATCATCGGCAAACGCCGCGACCGCGCGGGAGGGGGGCAGCGGCTCGCCCATGGCCGAGCCGAAGAACGGCCGCTCCGGCGCGATCAGCTGCAACCCGAGGCGGCTGAGGATCTCGTGCGCCCTGTCGGATATCCCGATCCCGTCCAGCATTCCGTGGAGGAACAGGGCCGGTCGGCCGTTCTCGGGGCCAAGCCTGCGCCACGGCATCCGCCTGCCAGAGGTCAGCGAAAGAAAGGCCACGTCGTGCCGCCTCCGCTCTCCCTGGCCTGTGGCGGGCAGATGCGCGGCCAGCGACAGCGCCAGCCGGATCACCTGCGCCTGGGTGCGGGAATGGGTCTTGCGCAGGATCGCCTTGAGCTGCGTGCGCACCGTGTTCAGCTTGCGGTCCCGGGCGCGGGCGATCTCGGGCAGGTCGAAGCCGTCCACCATCAGGCTCACGACATCGAGTTCCGCCGCCGAAAGGTCGAACGCGTCGCGCATCATCTCGGCCAGCAGGGGCGACCAGCGGGAGGTGGCGCTGCGCAACACCAGAAGCGCCGGACCCTCGCCAACCTTGCCGGGTGTCGCAACCATGTGCAGCGGTGCCTGACCGGGTGGCACAACCACAAAGGCCAGGGTTGCGCGTCTTGAGGAATCGGCGGGCCCGCGCGGCAGGGCCGCCCGCAGACGCGCCCGTGTCGCCGCGTCCACCGGCAGACTGTCGATATGGGCCCCGCTCCGCAGATCGAGAAGCCGGGCCGCTCGCGCATTGTGCCACACGACCCGCCCCTGATGGTCGATCAGCATGTGCAGCCCGTTGCGCATTGCAGAATGGCGGGTCACCCCGTCGTGGGCGGTGCGGCCCAGTCTGTCGAGGATATGGCCCGACGTCTCCAGATGCGGCAGCGCCTCGGACAGGTCGATGATCGGCGGCCCATCCGCCTCGACCACCTCTCTCGGAACGCTGGCCAGCGCGCGCTCCAGCTGCCGCTGCCAGGCTTCCATCAGGGTGTCGTAATTCTCGGGCGTGACCGCTGTGCCGTAGATCGCCTGCAGAAGCTCCGGGTCGGGCGCGATCCGGGAGGCTTCGCTGCCGCTCAGCCCCTCAAGGCCTGCAAACATCGGTCAAGCAACGATCGCAAGGCAGGCACGAAACCGGCCCGAGGCATCCTGACATGGTCCTTCTCCGCTTCAGTTCGGGAAAATATCCGGGAAACCGGATAACCCATTTGGTGTAGCCGACGATCTTCCTTGTGGCAACGCAGCCATTCGATCGGCATTCGCCTCTCCCGGTGGCAGAAACCGGCAAGCTTTACCTTCTCGTTGTGGCATCACCGAAAGGGTGGGCATGCTGCCGGAGACGCCCGTCACGCCCGCCTGTGTTTCGGAAGACGGAATAATCGATGCGCCACAGCTATCTTGTTCGACGCGGCAGGGCCGCACTGATCGCGGCGCTTGGCCTCGGATTTGCGGGCACGGGGGGCGCGCTGGCCCAGAGCGCAGCCGAAGAGCTTGCCCGGCAAGGGGCGGCGGCGGCCGGACAGGCCGCCGGGGCACGGCCCCGGGGCGAGGGGGTCTTTCGCATCTCCCGCATCGTGGCCGGGCCCTCCGCCTATCTGCCAGCCGATGCCGTGGCCGCCCTCGCCCGCGATCTCGAGGCGCGGGGCCTGACAAGCCGCGACATCCCCGCGATCCTCGCCAGCTTCGACGCGCTGTATGATGCGCGTGGCATCGCACTGGCCCAGGCCAGCGTGACCGGGCGCGATGCCCGCCGTGGCATTCTGGAGATCGGCTTTGTCGAGGCGCGGGTGGGACGCGTCTCTCCGCGCGGGCAGCTTGCCCGGCCGGAGGTCTATGCCGCGCGGCTTGGCCTTGGGGCGGGCGATCTTGCCGATACGCGAATACTGGAGGACAGGCTGCTTCGGCTGGCCATCCTCTCGGGCATCCGCTCGGAGGTGGCCTTTACCCCGGGCGCACAGCCGGGGCTGACGGATATCGTGATCGCCTTCGAGGAACCTCCGCGCCGGTCGGGCTTTGTCAGCCTCGATGCCAACGGCCCCGTCACCACGGGGCGGTTGCGGGTCACCCTGGGGTGGAGCGACGCCTCCCTCACCGGCAATCTGGACCCGTTCGCGGCCTCGGTCACGCTGGCGGAGGGGCTGGCGTCCGGCTCGCTCAGCTATGCCTTTCCGCTGGGCGGGCGGGGCACGGCGCTGTTTGCCACCGCCTCGGCCGAGCGCTCGCGCAACCTGACCGGCCCCGCCGTGACCGGCCGCAACGCGCTGGTCGAGGCCGGGGTCTCGCATCCGCTGCTTGTGGCCGCCGACCGGCAGGTGATCGTGCGGGCCAGCGCCTTTGCCTTCGAGGACATGCGCGACACCGCAGGCGTGCCCACCACACGCCAGTCGGGCGGCGGCATCTCGGTCGGCCTCGGCTTTTCCCGCGACTGGCCCGACGCGACCCGCCTTGGTCTCGATGCGGCACTGCGCCATGTGCGTTGGCGCGACGGGGTTCTGGGGCTCTCCGGGCTGTCCACGACCTATATGACGGCCGAGGCCTCGCTTGACACCCCGCTGTCCGAGCGTGTGGCCCTGACACTGCGCGCAGGCGGCCAGGCGGTCGCCGGAGCCAGCGCCCCGGCGCAATTCCGGGGCAGCCTTGCCACCACCTCGCGGGTGCGCGGCTACCCCTCGGGGCAGCTTGCGGGCGACGCGGTGGTGTGGGCCAGCGCCCAGATGCGCGCGCGCCAGCCACTCGTGCTGGGGGGCGCGCTGCGTGCCGTGCCCTATGCCTTTGTCGATGCAGGCCAGGGCTGGGACCGGGCGGGGGGCGTGAATGTCTCCTCGGGAACGGCGGTTTCCGCCGGCATCGGGGCCTCGCTGGGCATCGGACGCGCGGGCACCGCAGAGATCTTGCTGGCAAAACCGCTGCGCGACCTTCCCGGCTTTTCGGCCCGTGGCGAATGGCGGCTCGAGGCCAGCATGACATTCCGTTTCTGAGACTGGACAAGGGAGGGGCGGCAGCATGACCGGCTCAAGACGTGCAATGGCGGCGGCTGTACTGGCTGGGCTTGTGGCCACGCCGGTTTCGGCGGAGCGGCTGCAGAACGGGGCACGCTTTGGCGACTGGACAGTCGCTTGCGAGGCCGTGGCAGTGAACGAGACAATCTGCGTCCTGTCACAGCGGCTTGTCGCGCGGGAGGGAGAGCGGTTCCTGACCGAGCTTCTGGCCTTCAACGACACCGAGGAACCGGTGGCCTACCTGGCCGCGCGGGTGCCGCTGGGCGTCTATTTCCCCGCCGGTTTCTCGATGCGGCCGGAAGGCGGCGACACGGCGCTCGACTTCGAATGGCAAAGCTGCGGGGAGGACCTGTGCGAGGCGCTTCTGGTGCTGGATGCCGATGCGCTGGCCGCTCTCGAGCAGGGCCCGGCGGCCATCGCGGGCTATGTGCCGAGGACGGGGGCCGAGGCGCTTGTCTTCCGGATCGGCACGGAGGGCCTGTCCGGGGGGCTGGTGGCACTTGCCCGGGCCCTTGGCGTGCCCGGGCCGGGCCGCGAGGCGGAGGAATGAGCCTCGGAGCCGATACCGCATTCGGTGTAACGGACACCACCGGGTGCGAAAAAATGTGTCTTTCGGGATGCGACGGCCATGGCCGCGCACCGGTGCAGTGGCCCCCCTGCCCACGGGCCGCCTAACCTGAACTCAACCGGAGCACGAGCGACACACCATGCCAAAGCCGCTGTACCGCCTGAAACGCCGAACCGCCCGCCTGCGGCGGGCGGTTGACCTGTCGCGGTCCGCTGGTAAAGTTGGCCCTGCCGATCGCCCGACAGGGCTGATCGAGGGGCAGGTAGCTCAGTTGGTAGAGCACCGCACTGAAAATGCGGGTGTCGGCGGTTCAAGTCCGCC
>JAFIEC010000087.1 GCA_020832725.1 Paracoccaceae bacterium
GGGGGGGGGGGGCGCCCCCCCCCCCCCCGCAACTCGTCACGCGGGGATACCGCCTACGGGACAGGGCAAATTGCCGCGCCAGCACTTAGAATAACCCGACCTCAGGATACAAGGGCGCGGCGGGATGTCATCTCGGCATTCGGCTGTGCACCCCATACTTTCGTTTGGGATTCGCGGCTCGACGAGACGGCGCAGGAGCAGATTACGACAGAATAACCGCTGCCCGGGCCCGTTTCCCTCTCTACAGACGCGTCGAGAAGCGTTAATGCTTAACATCGCAAACAAGCAAGCGCGGGCCTCAGGGCACCGCGCATGAGGAGGAGAACCCGCATGACCCGATTCACTCGAAACCTCGCAGCCGCTGCAGCAGCACTTGGGCTTGCCGCGACGGCGGCCCAGGCGGACATCTCGCGCATCACGATCGGCACCAACCCGCAAGGCACAATGTATTATGTCGTCGGCGGCGGCGTGGCGACCTTGTTCTCCGACGCGCTCGGCATCCGCGCGACGGTGCAGCCCGGTGCCGGAGCATCCGTCTATCTGCCGCTGATCGACGAGGGCGATGTGACCATGGGTCTGTCATCGTCGCTCGACAGCAACATGGCATGGAACGGCATCGGACCCTACGAGGGGACCGGGGGCCTGAAGAACCTGCGCGCCTTCAGCCGCGCATGGCCCCTGCCCTATGCCTATGTCGCCCGCCGTGACAGCGGGATACGCACCATGGCCGATCTGCGCGGCGAGCGTGTGGCCGTGAACTTCCGCGCGAACGCCGCGCTCGAGGGTGCAAACCGCTCGATGTTCGTCGCCGCCGGGGTGGACCCGGACACCGAAATCGAGGCGGTCACCATCTCGGGCATTCCCGAGGGCTATCAATTGCTGACCGACGGCACCATCGCGGCAGCGCCCACCGCCATCGGCATTCCGCTGCTGCGTCAGGCCGAGGCCACGATCCCCGGCGGCGTGGTCGTGCTGGGTATCGAGGGCGAGAACGCCAATACCGATTTCATCAGTGGCGAACTGCCGGGCATGTTCATTACCGAGACCCTTCCGGGAGAGAACAACCCCGGGGTGCTCGAACCCACGACCATCGCGGGCTTCGACGCCTTCTTCGTGATCGGCGCCCATGTTTCGGACGATGACGTGTACAATCTGCTCAAGGCGATGTGGGACAATTGGGCCAACCTTCAGCAGGATTTCCCGGTGCTGCGCTCCAGCCCCGCGGAAAACCTCGCCTCGACCTCCAACACCCTGCCCTTCCACCCCGGCGCGGTCCGCTTCTTCCGCGAAGTCGGGCTCTGGACCGATGCCAACGATGCGCGCGACGCCGCGATCACGGCGCAGTGACAGGTCTCTGACACGCTGTTGCCGCCCCCCGGCCTCCGGGGGGCGGTGCCCCGTCAGGCAAAGGCGAAACGCCGGTTGAGCGGAAGCTCCCGCACCCTTTCTCCGGTCAGATCATACAGCGCATTGGCCAGCGCAGGCATCGCGGGCGGAGTCCCGGGCTCTCCGATGCCGGCAAGCTCGGGCATGGTCTCGAGAATGCGCACCGCGATCTCCGGGGCGTTGTCCATGCGCAGCGCATCGTAATCGGGAAAGTTGTGCTGCTCCACCATCCCGTCGGCAAAGGTGATCTCGCCCATGACCGCGGCAGAGAGCCCGTAGATCATCCCCGAAATCACCTGTGCCTCCACATTGCCGGGATCGATGGCAAGGCCGACGTCGACCGCAGCCCAGGCCCGGGTGATCCTCAGCCCTGCCCCGGTTTCGGCAAGCTCCACGACCTGCGCCATCGGCGCCCCGAACGAGCGCGTGAAGGCAAAGCCCCGCCCCGTCCCCGAAGGCCTGTCTGCGCCCCAGCCGGACATATCCGCCACCGCCTCGATCACACCGCGCGAAGGTGCATCATCGATCAGACGCAGACGCATCTCCACCGGGTCCAGCCCCGCCTCGCGCGCCAGTTCGTCCATGAGGCATTCGTGGAAGAAACCGTTGTGCGAATACCCCACCGAGCGCCAGTAGCCCACCGGCACCGCGACGTCGGCGATATGGCCCGACACCAGGAAATCCGGGATGCGATAGGGCTGGTCGTGAGCGCCTTCCACCAACATGTGATCGGGCCCGGGGGGCGCAAAGCCCATCAGGCGCCGCGCGCCCTGTCGGCTGACCGAAGGGGCCGCGATGCGCAACACCACCGCCTCCGGCCCGTCAGGGCCCACCACCGCGCGGGCCCGGGCGATCGCACCGGGGCGGTAGAAATCATGGGTCATGTCCTCTTCGCGGGTCCATGTCATGCAGACCGGCCTTCCCGGCACCGAAGCGGCAAGGCGCGCGGCCTGCACCGCGACATCCACTTCAGCCCGACGGCCAAAGCCACCCCCCATGACGGTGGTGTGAAGCGTGACATCGCCTGAGGAAAGCCCGATCGCGCGCGCCGCTGCGTCACGGAAGGCGATAGGGATCTGGTTGCCCGCCCACATCTCCAGATGATTATCGCGCAGCACTGCCGTGGCCGACATCGGCTCCATCGTCGAATGGGCAAGGTAGGGGACGCGGTATTCAGCCTCGAAGACCCGCCCGGGCGGGGCGGCCGTCAGGCGGGCGGCTGCGTCGCCATCGTTACGCAAGCGGCTGTTGGGGCGGCTGTCGAAGGCCAGTGCGATGCGCTCGAAGATGGCGTCGGTCTGGGGCGGATAGGGGGCTCGGTCCCACTCGGCACGGACCAGATCGGCGGCGCGCATGGCAGTCCATGTGTCGCGCGCGATCACGCCGAAGCCGTCCTCGAACTCCACGATCCGCTCCACACCGGGAACGGCCAGCGCCTCGGCCATGTCGATGGAGCGCATGGCCGCCCCCAGCCGCGGCGAAAGGCGCACCGTGGCATAGAGCATGTCCGGCAGGCGCACATCCCCCGCGAATTGCGCGGTGCCCGTCACCTTGGACGGAATGTCGGTGCGGGGCAGCGACCGGCCAAGCAGCCGCCATTCGGAGGGCGGCTTCAGCCGTGGTGCGCGCGGCGGCTCGATCGCAGCCGCGTCCTGGGCCAGGTCTTCGTAGCGCAGGCGCAGCCCCTCGGGCGTGACCACCGCACCGCCCTCGGTGCGCAGGCGCGCGATGTCCACGCCCGCGCGCGCGGCGGCGGCGGCCATCAAGGTCTCGCGTGCGGCAGCCCCGGCCCGGCGCATCTTGTCGAAGGCATCCACGAGCGAGGTCGACCCGCCAGTGATCTGCAGGCCCAGCGCGCGGGGTGCCAGATCGGCGGCGGCCTGCCTGGTGTCGTGCAGCACCCCACGCTCGGCGTTCACCGGCACACCCGGGCCCAGAAGCGCACCATTGAAATAGGCGCGCGCCGGAGGCCCGTGCAGCACGCGCACCGCCGGCCAGTCGAGATCCATCTCCTCGGCCACGAGGGCGGCCAGGGTGGAATGTATCCCCTGCCCCATCTCGGCGCGAGGCGCGATCACCGTGACCCCGGAGGCGTCGATCAGAACATAGGGGTTGAGCGTCACCTCCCCGTCGGCGGGGCGCAGGGGGTTGGCCACCGGCCGGCGTGCCTGCCAGATTCCGAAGGCGACACCGCCAGCGATGGCAACCGAGCCCACCAGAAACGTGCGCCGCGCGATGCGTCCAAGCCTGCTCACAGCCGTGCCTCCCGCATCTCACCCGCAGCCGCCCGGATGGCGGTGCGTACCCTCTGATAGGTGCCGCAGCGGCACAGGTTGCCGCGCATGGCCGTGTCGATCTCCTCGTCGGACGGGGCGGGGTTATCGGCCAGCAGGGACGCGGCCTGCATGATCTGGCCGGGCTGGCAATAGCCGCACTGGGCCACCTGGTGCTCGATCCATGCCGCCTGAAGCGCCGAGAGCGCCTCGGGGTTGCCATGCCCCTCGATCGTGGTCACCGCATCCCGGACATCGCCTGCCGGCAGTGTACAGGAGCGCACCGCCTCTCCGCCGACCAGCACGGTGCAGGCCCCGCAGGCGGCCACGCCACAACCATATTTCGTACCCGTCAGGCCAAGATGATCGCGCAGGACCCACAGAAGCGGCATCTCGGGATCGGCCTCGACGACATGTGCCTGCCCGTTCACAGTCAGTTCCAGCATCACGACATCCTTTCGCCTCGGCCTGTGCGCCAGAACATAAGCGCGCCCGGCCACTCCTCAACCGCGCAGGTGGAAAAGAACTCAGCCGCCGCCCCGAAGGACGATGGCAACCATCGCCAGATAGGTCGCGTGGTGCAGGAACTGATCGCCCCCCAGCAGCACCCAGAACGCCTTGTCGGCGGGGCCGACCCCGAGGCGCCGGGTGATCCCCTCCTTCAGGTAGTCGATGTGGTAGTGGACGATTCCTTCGCCCAGAAGCAGCAGCAGGAACAGGGATGGTGCCACAGCCAGCACCACAAGCGCCGGGACCGACCCCACCACATGGATCGCGGCATGAACAAGGCCGCCGGGATGCCCATAGCGGCCCTTTCCCTGCACCATCCAACCCGTCTGGAGCACGAAGTCGGCAACGAAATGCTTCAGCGCGAACAGCACAAGCGCCGCGATGATCATGCCAGGTTCCGACTGCATCGCCGCTTTTCGCCCCCAGATATCCAAGCCGCAATCATGCATGGCACGGGGCGCTTGCCAAGCCTCGGGCGATCGTGCCCCGTCACAATGCGCCCGAGACACGCCCTTCATGTTGACCCCCGCGACGTATCCTGCAAGCTGCCTCGAGCGTGATCACAGGGGCGGAACCTTCGAATGTCGGAAGAAGCAGGCGCGGCACAGCGCAACAGCACCCGGAGGGAGGATGCGGCGCGACACGGTGAACTGGGCGAGGATTTCGCCGCCGAGCTGCGCGTCGAGCAATCGCTGCACCTTGTCGGGCAATTGCCCACACTGGTCATCGGCAACCTGATCGGCGTCCTGATCGGGGTGCTGTTCACTGTCGACCATTCCCCCTGGTACATGATGCTGGCCTGGCTCTGGATCGCGATCCTGACAGTCCCGATGGCGCTCAACTGGCTCAAGCTGCGCAACCGGCCGCGGCCTGCCAGCGTGAGCAAACGCCGACTTCGGGTTGCTGCATTGCATTCGCTGCTTCTGGGTCTCTCGTGGATTCTGGTGCCCTGGCTGTTCCTGCCCGGCCTTCCGGAGATCAACCAGCTGGGTGTGCTCTACGGAATGATCGTGCTCTGCGCAGGGGCCGTGGCCTCGATCTCTGCGCTGCCGATGGCCGCGCTGGCCTATTTCGTCCCGATGATGTCCTTTACCTTTGTCGTCACGCTTCTGGAGGGAACCCAGCCCTACAAGCCGGGGGCGGTTCTGGCGGCGCTGATGTTCATCGCGCTGCCCGGGTTCCTGCGCCAGAACTGGCGCACCTTCCGCCGCAACGTGGCCATCGCGGTGGAGCTGCGCCAGCGCACCGAGGCCCAGCGCGCGGAGGTAGAGCGACGCATCGCGGTCGAGCGGGAGCTTCTGGCCGCCAAGGAAGCGGCCGAGGAGGCCGCGGCCGAAGTGCGCGAATCCAAGCTGCGTGTCCAGTCGATCATCGAGGCCCTGCCCCTGCCGGTGGCGATCTTCCGCATGCCCGACGACCGGATCGTCTATGCCAATCGCTGGGCATCCGAGCTTCTCGCCGTGCCACAGGCCGAGATCAGCGAATCCCACAGCACCGACTTCCTGCGTGACCGCGACGAGGTCGCCCGGCTGGTCGAATCGGTCCGTGGCGGCAAAAGCGTGATCGACCACGAGACGATCATCACCCGCCCGGACGGCGAAGAGGTTCCGGTCCGCATGGCCGCCATCCTGATGGATTACGGCGGTGCCCCGGCGATCCTCACGGTGACGGAGGACATCACCCTGCGCAAGCTGAACGAGGAGCAGCTTGAACTGGCCCGCGACCGGGCCGAGGAGGCCAACCTTGCCAAGAGCCGTTTTCTGGCCAACATGAGCCACGAGTTGCGCACGCCCCTCAACGCGGTTCTGGGCTATGCCGAGCTGATGGCGGACGGCATCTACGGCGAACTGCCGCCCAAGGCCGGGGGCGTGCTGGAGCGGATACAGACCAACGGCCGCCACCTTCTGGGGCTGATCAACGATGTCCTCGACCTCTCCAAGATCGAGGCCGGGCAGGTCGAGCTGCAACTGCAGCCCTACCGGTGGGAATCCGTGGTCGACTCGGTTGTGGCGGCGACGGGCTCGCTGGTGGAAGCCAAGGGGATCGAACTGCGCCGGGAGGTGGCGGACGGGCTTTCGATGGGCACCGGCGACGAACGGCGGCTGACACAGGTCCTGCTCAACCTTGTCGGCAACGCCATCAAGTTCACCGATGAGGGCCATGTCGCCATCTCCGTGCAGGAGCGGGATGGACAATTCGAGATCTCGGTTTCGGATACCGGGCCGGGCATCGCGCCCGAGGATCAGGCCCGCATCTTCGACGAATTCCAGCAGGCCGACGACAGCAGCACCCGCGCCAAGGGCGGCACCGGGCTGGGGCTTGCGATCAGCAAGCGCATCGTCGATATGCATGGCGGGCACATTGGTGTAAGCTCTACCCTCGGAAAGGGGGCGACCTTCCGCATTCGCGTGCCGGTGGCAGCGGAAGCCGACCTTGACGCCCAGAAGGAGACATCGACATGAGCCCGCGCATTCTCGTGGTCGAGGATACCGAGGACAACCGCCAGATCGTGCGCGATCTGCTGGGGGCAGTGGGAATCGACATGATCGAGGCCCATGACGGCCTGTCCGGTGTCGAGGTTGCGCTGCGCGAGCGGCCCGACCTCATTCTGATGGATATCGACCTTCCCGGCATCGACGGCTACGAGGCGACCCGGCGCATCCGTGCCCAAAGTCCCGACCGCAACGTCCCCATCATCGCGGTGACCTCGTTCGCCCTGTCGGGCGACGACGCCAAGGCCCGCGCTGCGGGCTGCACCGATTATGTCGCCAAGCCCTACAGCCCGCGCGCGCTCCTCTCCAAGATCCGCGAGCATCTGGGCGAGCGCATCGCCTGACATGCGCGAACCCGCGCTGATCCTTGTGGTCGATGACCAGCCCGCCAATATCGACGTGCTGCAGATGCGCCTCGAAAGCCAGGGCTACGACATCGCTACGGCCGAGAACGGACACGAGGCGCTGGCACGCATCGCAGAGCTGCAACCCGACCTGGTGCTTCTCGATGTGATGATGCCCGGCATCGACGGGCTGGAGGTCTGCCGCCGCGTGCGCGCCGATCCCGGCCAGCCCTACATGCCCATCGTCATGGTGACCGCAAAGGCGGACCGCAACGACATCGTGGCCGGGCTCGATGCCGGGGCCGACGACTACCTGACAAAGCCCGTGGACCAGACAGAGCTGATGGCGCGGGTGCGCTCGATGCTGCGCATCAAGATGTTGCAGGACAAGGTGCGCGCCCAGGCAGACGCTCTCGCCGAGATGAACAGCGGCCTCGAGGCAAAGGTCGCCGAACAGGTGGCCGAGATCGGGCGCATGGGAGAGTTGCGCCGCTTCCTTGCCCCGCAGGTGGCCGATCTGCTGCTGGCGGGTGGCGATCTGTCGGCGCTGCAAAGCCACCGCCGCGAGATCGTCGTGGTCTGCTGCGACCTGCGCGGCTTTACCGCCTTTGCCGAGGCTGCGGGCCCCGAGGAGGTCATGCAGGTCCTGTCGGAATATTACGCGACCATCGGCGAGACCGCGAACCGCTTCGAGGCCACGCTCGATGGCTTTGCCGGAGACGGCGCGATCCTGTTCTTCAACGATCCACAACCGGTTCCGGACGCAGCCGCCCGGGCGCTGCGCATGGCCGAGGCGATGCGCGGACAGGTACTGGCGCGCGCCGAAGGCTGGCGCAGGGAGGGATACGCCCTCGGCTTCGGAATGGGCATAAGCCAGGGCGAGGCGACCCTTGGGCGCGTGGGATTCGACGGGCGACACGACTACACCGCCATCGGCACGGTGGTGAACCTGGCCTCGCGACTGTGCGGCGATGCCCGGGACGGCGAAATCCTGATGACCCTGGATGTCGCGCAGGCCTGCGCGGAGATCGCCCGGACCAGCCCGCCGGAAGACCGTCACTTCAAGGGGTTCAGCCGGGCGCTGCCGGTCTGCAATCTGTTGTCGATCTCAGCGGGGACGGGCTGACGGGCGGGCCCTAGTCGTCTGGTGCCAGCCGGGCCGCAGCAAGAATGGCGCCCAGCGCCGGGTCCCCCTCCGCGCGGAGCGCCTCGATATGGCTTTGCGCCCATTCATAGCCCGCCAGATAGACCTTCCGATGATTCGAGAACTCCACCACACTGGCGCCCGGCACGTGGGGCGGGCGCAATTCCAGCTCGTTCGGGGCAAGGTCGAGATCGTAGCGCTGGTGGGCAAGCAGGCTGCGCCACAGGACCGACATGGCCGACGGCGCGCGCGGCGGTCGGGCAAGCGGGTTGAGCATCATGGCGATCAACTGACCCCGTCCCGGCAGCGCGTCGTAATCCACCCGAAAGGTCTGCGTACCCGTCTTGCCGAAATGAACCACAAGGTTCGGCCCGGTCTTCACGTCACGCATTGGGCCGAGGGGCAGATTGTCCATCAGACCGCCATCGACGAGCAGCATGCCATCAGGCGTGTAGACCGGCGGCAGCAATCCGGGAATGGCGCTGGACGCGCGCACGGCCCGCCACATCTCGCCCCTCCGGATCAGCTCGGGTTGCTGGGTGGA
>JAFIEC010000116.1 GCA_020832725.1 Paracoccaceae bacterium
GCGTGGTGGCGGTGTTGTTGTCGTCGAGGCCTGCCTCGAACACCTGGCCAAAGGCGTCGGTCGTGACCGCGATCCGGTATTCGCCGGACAGGAAGGTCTGCAGATGCACGATCTGGGTAACCGTGTAGGACGCGCCCGGAGCCAGATCGATGCTGCGCTGCACATCCACGAGGTTGCCGGCGAAATTGCCGGTTGCGGGGTTCACAAGGCGGATGCGGTCGGTCCAGGGCCCACGTGCGGCCTCGGCGCCGTTGTTGGTGACGGTAAAGCTGATCTCCACCGTGCTGCCCGCATTGGCCGAAGCCGGGGCCGTCACGCTGGTGACCGCCAGATCCGGCGCGGGCCGGGACTGGATTTCGAGAGACGCTGCGGCGAAGTTGTCGGTCTCGTCGGTCTCGGCCACAAGATCGGTCGCGTCGGTCTGGACCACGATGAACAGGGCACCAGCCGCATCGGCGGGCACTGTCACGCTCAGGCTTTCGGTCCGGCTCTCGCCCGCGCCAAGGGCCTGTGCCGCCACCACCTCGCCCAGCAGGATCGCCCCCGGCCCCGGATCGGGGCTGGACGACAGCCAGATCCTGTCGACCACGCCCGCAGGCACGGGCTGGCTTCCGGTTGCGGCGACCTGCCACGACACATCGATCTGGCTGCCCGAGAACACCCGCGCCGCCGACAATGCCACACCGCTTGCGGCAAGGTTGCTGTCGGGCAGGATCGCCTCGAAGCTGGCCGGGGCGGAGGTGTTGGACTCCCGTGTGCCGGGCGCATCCAGTACCTCGCCCGCATCGGCGATCACGAACACCCGCCATATGCCGGGTGCGAGTGCGGGAAGAACCGTTTCCAGCCTGCCCTCGTAGCTGACACCGGGGGCAAGCGCGCCGCTGCGGGGCACCTCGCCAAGGATCACGTCGCCCGGGCCCCCAGGCTCGTCTGCCTGGGTCAGGACAACGCGGTCGGTCCATTCGTCACGCTCGGTCGCGGCGGCACCGGCGTTCTCCACCTGCCATGTCACGACAAAGGGTGCGCCGATATCGGCGGTTGCGGGAACAATGGGCTGCGATGTCACCAGATCGGAGCGCAGGGGCGCCGCCGCGGCGAAGGTGATGGAGTCGAAATTGTCGCCAAGCGCGAAACCGCCGGTTCCGGGCGCGCGTTCGGTAAAGGCGCGCTGTCCGGTCTCGTTGCGGTTGAGATCGACTTCCAGACGCAGGTTGCCCACGGCATCCAGCGGCAGGTCGATCCGCGCCGAGAACGCCACGCTGCCGCCTGCGGGAACCTCGATCCCCGGCAGGATTGTATCCAGCAGCGTCCCGAAGGACGAATCCAGCAGCCGGACGCGATGCCCGCCGATGTCGGGCGCGGTCACCAACCCGGCATTGGTGATGGTAAAGCTGAAATCGAGCGGTGCGCCCGCCTCGGGTGTGGCGGTGGTGATGGCAAGATCCGAGATGGCCACATCGGGTGCGGCCACAATGGCGGCGGTCAGGTCGTTGTCGGCCTCGGCGTCAATGCCCGGCGCGCTTTCGACGACATCACCCCCGGTATCGAGGCGAACCTCGAAGAAGAAATTGTCGCGTGCGCCATCCCCCTCGGGCAGGGTGAAGGTCACGCTGCGCAGGATGCTTTCCCCCACGGCCAGCGGGTCGCTGATGGCGACGTTGCGCACCGCCAGAAGCTGCGGCGTGCCCACGCCCTCCTGTCCGCGAAAGAACAGCACCTGCTCTGTCCAGCCGCCTTCGGCCGGGGCGTTGCCCTCGTTGCCGCTGCGCCAGGAGAGGGTGACATCACCGCCCGGCACCCAATCGGCGGGGTCGGGCAGGATGATCTCCTGCGCGACAAGGTTGGGGAAGGCCGCATCGAGCGCCACGACCTCCAGCAGGGCCTCGTTGTCGAACTCGGCCAGGCCGTTGGCGGCACTCTCCTCGACGCGGTTGAGCGCGTCGGTCAGAACCCGCACCTCCAGCCGCCCGGTGCCGTGGATGCCGGGGGGCAGGTCGACCACCGCCTGCCGGGCAATCGTGCCCCCCGGTGCAAGCCCCGCCCCGCCCGGATCGAGCGGCAGCAGCCGCGCGTCGAGCAGGGCACCGGTATCGAGGTTGCGCACCACCAGCCGCTCGGCAAAGGCGCCCGGCACGATGGCGGCCCCCTCGTTCGTGGTGGTCCAGCCGAGGGTCAGGCTTCCGCCCGCGATCACCGCACCGCTGGCGGCCAGATCGCGAATGACCAGGTTGGCCGCCTCGGGCCCGCCGGGACGCGGAAGCGGCACCTCGCCGGGCCGAAGCCCCGCGATCAGCATCAGATGGGCCACCTGCGCCGGATCGGAGGGCGTGCCCGTCCCGCTGGCCTGGATCAGGATGCGCCCGTCTTCCGGCAGCACGAACCGCAGCGGCGCGCCCAGTGCCGCCTGGGCGATCTGGCGGCCCGACATGTCGAAAACCGCAAGCTGCCCGGTCGCATTGTCCCAGGCGGGGGCCAGGGTCACCTGGGTGCCCCCCTCCCCCTGATGGGTGAACAGCGCGACATCATCGGCCGGCGACAGCCGCAGAGACCCGGGCAGGCCCGCCTCCAGTACCTGCGCCGTGGCCCCGCGTGTCAGCGCGATGCTGCCCGGATCGCTGCCGGTGACGCGCAGCAGATGGGTGCCCGGCTCCAGCCGCCACAGCGGGCGCGCCTTGCCAGCCGCCACCTCCCCCGAGAGAACCGAGCCATCCGGGCCGGTCAGCGTCCATTCGGTGCCCGGCCCGGCGTCGAGCAGCGACATCTGCACGAAATCGCGCTCATCGAGGGTGAAGCGTACCTCCGCGATCCCGGCGGGCCCGGGATCGAGCGTGACACGTTCTCCAGAGGCAGGCTCTGCCAGCGCGCCCTTTGCCACCCGCGCCAGAACGGTGTCGACGTTGAGGAAGCTGGCCGCCCGCTCGACCAGAAGATAGACCGCGCCTGCAGGCAGATCCGAAAGGTCGAGCGGCATCTGCGTCGCGCCGGTGATGCGTTCTCCGATGGGATAACCCTGCGCATTCAGCAGGGTCAGGGCGATGTTCCGGTGATCGCCGAGGATGAGGACTTCGCGCTCGGTCCCGTCGCGGTCGATCCGCCAGATGTCGCTGGCCCGCGCCGGCGACAAGGTCAGCCCCTCGATGTCGGCGCTGTCCCCGGGGGAAAGCGTAGCCGCCCCCGAAAAGCTGCGCAGCGCGATGGTCGAGGTGTAGAGATTGCTGGTGGCATTGACCGTGCTCACCACCAGCCTGTAGGCACCCGCCTCGAGCGAAAGGGCTGCCGCACCGCGGAAAAAACTGGACGCGGTTTCGTTGAAGCGCCGCTCCGCGATCAGGCGGTCGTCCTGCCAGAGCTCCCATTTCAGCGCGCTTTCATTCGTGCCCGGATCGACCACCACCACGTCCGGGGCATCCAGCGTCACATCGAAGATGCGCACCCGCCCGGCGACATCGATCGAGGCATCGACGACCGTATCGAGAGGAAGGGCCGGGTTCAGGCTCTCCACCTGACGCAGCACGAAGGTATAGTCCTTGGGGTCAGGCTGGGTGATGGTCCCCGCGACCAGCAGGACATGCCGCCCGTCCCGTGTCAGCGTCACCGGGGTCATCGTGCCCGGAGATCCGCTCCAGGAACTGGTGGCCGTCAATTGCCCGCCGTCCGGGCCCAGCAGACGCAATTGCAGGGTCTGACCCACATGGGCCAGCCCCTCCAGCCAGTAGGTCTCGCCCTTGATGCCGTCGAAGACATAGGCCTGCGTGCCGTTGCCGGGATCAACGCTGATGCTGGTCTCTGCATCCATCGTGATCGGGATGCCCGCGCCCAGATCGAGTAGGCGGAAGCTGTAGCTGGCCTCGCTGCCAACCGCCCCCTCGACATGCAGCCGATACTGCCCGGCGTCGAGGGCAAGGACCCCGGGAAAGCCAAAGCTGGCGCTGTGGGCGTTGGTGAAGGAGGTGGTCGTATTGTCGCGTCCCGCGCCGATCAGACGCATGCTCACGTTGGAGCCGCCGCTCAGCGGATCGAACAGCACAAGGCGGGGGCTGTCGAGCACCAGATCGTATCGGTCGCTCGCCGCATTGCCCCATTGCCCGCGTCCCTCAAAGGTGGCGGAATAGACCGTATCGAATGCCAGTGCCGGGGTCATGCGGGGGCTGGTCGTGACGGTGAAGTTGTCGAAATCATGCTCCGCCGTGGCGCTGAAGACGGAGTTGACCCGCAGCGCAAAGCGCCCCTCGCCCAGCGTGAACCGGTTGCCGATGAACAGCCCCTCGGCCAGCGTGATCTCGGCCTCGCCCGGGCGGGTGAGGAACAGCGCCGCCTCGACCCCGCCGGAGGCCTCGCTCAGCACAAAACGCATCCGCGCGAAATCGGTGACGCCAAGGCTCTCGGTCAGGTCGATCGTCTGCAGCGTGGTGTTGTCGCGGCGCAGGATCAGGCTGTTGGTCTCCACGCCTGCGGAGGTGCGCGAGATCACCACCTCCAGATACAGCGCATCGGCATAGGGGGCCGTGTTCGAGAAGCTGCGCGCGAAATCCACCCGCCCCGTGTCGCCCAGCGTCGTCGCGGGCAGCCATGCAAGGGTAAAGCCGTTTCCCTGCAGACCGGCCCCGCCCGGGGTTGCGGCGCGATAGTCAAAGGACAGTTCGGCCAACTCGACGTTGCCCTCGTGGACCCTGTCGAGAAGGAGCACGTTCTCGGTGTTGGTATCGGTCAGCCCGCTCATGCGCAGAAAGCGGTTCGCGCCCTCGTCGATCAGCCGCGGCTCTGCCCCGCGCACATTGTCGAGCACATAACCGATGCCCGCCGTTTCGAAATCGACCGTGGTCTCGCCGATCGTGGGCAGACGTCCGTCATTGGCCAGCACGAAACGATGGGAATCGCTGGTGTTCGCAACCGTCTCCTGCGCACCGTCGCTGCCGTCGAAGATGATGTACCACCGCCCCGCCTCGGTCAGCAGAATCCGCTGGCTGATGGGTTGGGAGTCCGAATAGACAACCTTTCCGGCGGTCGAGACGATCTGCACCCTCCCGCTGAAATGCGGCCCTCCGGCACTGCTGAAATCCACCATCGTGCGGCGTTCCACGTCCACGGCATAGACGGCCACGCCGCGCTGGGTGCCGGGCAGGCGACCGCTTGTCTGCTGGTTCAGGTCCACGTCGATGGCGATGGCACGGGCGTCGTGGATCGCCACGCGATACTCGATATCGGTGACATTGTTGGTATTGGTCAGGACACGCAGCTCATAGCTGCCCGGCCCAAGCGTCCAGAACCGCGGCGTGTTGCCATAGCCCGCGCTGAATGTCGTGTCTCCGTACCCCCGTTCGGCAACCACCGCATTCCCGTCGGCATCGAGGATTTCCCAGCGCAGGTTGGTGTTGCCCCCCCGCCAGTCCACGATGATGTCGCCTTCCTCGTCGAGGGTGAAGGCATGGCGCATGGCCACGTTGCGTGATGGCACCACGCCCGACACCTCCTGAGACAGGCTCAGGGGCGCCCCCCTGGTCTCGCGGTCATGCAGCGTGACCTCGCGGATGAGACCGAAGGCGTGAGGCCTGTGCACGAACAGCAGATGCGGGCCTCCTGCCGGGGTGCTTGTCGTTGTGGCCAGGGATTGTGCATCCATGGCGCGGGCGGGCGGGATCAGGGACCATGACAGCAGGCGACCTTCGGAATCGCTCAGAGTGAAATCGCGGCCCGGCTCTGCGTCGAGGCGGAAGATCGCGCCCGACCGCGCCGAGCCGATGTCGATGGGCTGGGCCTCTCCCGGAATGATCTCGGGGAATGCTGCGGGGTCCGACAGATCCACGACACGCAGCGCGAAGTCGCCCGGAACAGAGCTTCCGTCACGCGTGAAGGTGATGACATGCCGCCCCGCACCCAGTGCCAGAAGGTCGGACGACGAAAAGCCCGGTGTCAGGGACACGTTGCTTCTCAGAACCCCGGCAGGGCCGGTGATCGTGAAGCGGTGCCGTGCATCGCCAAGGGCCTGCAGCAGGAACAGCCCCGGCTCGTCGAGGTCGAGCACGAATTCCGACACACCGTCCCGGCTGTCGCGGCGGCCGAAGATGATATCCGGGGCGACCGGCTCCAGCGGCCGGCTGCCTCCGGTGGCGGCCCGGTTGAACAGAAAGCCCCCAGCCCCTTCGGAAAAGTTCAGCGCCAGTCGCAAGGCCGGGTCGCTCAGGTCGGCGGTGCCTGCATGGCCAGCGGCGCGGGTCGCAGCATCGGCGGCACCGGCGCGCAGCGAAATCCCGAAAAGCTGCCCGTGAAAGCGCTCGTCCGCGTTCAGCCGCGGCAGCCCGCCCACCACCAG
>JAFIEC010000442.1 GCA_020832725.1 Paracoccaceae bacterium
CTCAGTGGTAGAGCAGTTGACTTTTAATCAATTGGTCGTAGGTTCGAATCCTACCGGGCTCACCAAATTCTTAACGTTTGACAACGGGATGGGCTAGAAGCCTCCGGAGCTCATTGCTAGAGTTGCGGTCTTGTCACCAGATTTGTCACTGCGCTCGTCGGCGTGACACCTTCTGTCATTCACAAATACCCTCGATAAGCATCAGAGGGTCGGCGCGGGGTCCCGCGCTCCGAGGTCGCTGATCCGGACGGTCGGCCTGATAGTTGACAGGGTCGATGCCGGACAGCTTGCAGGTTGCGACGAGCAAGGCAAACAACGCTTAGTTCTTGGCGTCGGATGCTTCGATGGTGAAGCGGACAGCGATGTGCTCCTTGAAAAACCGCTCCGCCAGCTCTTTCACCGTGATCGCCCTGCGCCTCGCGTTCCGCTTGGCGGCGGGGTTCGCGCCATTGCGCGTGGCAGCGACGATGGCGCTGGCGCGCCTGCTCGCAGGTGAGCACGGTGCACAGGCCGTGCGGCGCAGAACGCTTTTGAGAAGATCGCCCGCGCCGGTGGGCTCGGAAGGTTCGTCGTCGGGGCCTGTGACGCCTTAACATTCCAGCACCGTCAGCCGGACGATGGCCTTGCAGACAGCGCGCGCGCGCTGGTTGCGCGGCGCGAGCTTCAGCTTCACGCCGTGGTTGGTGTCGAAACAGAACGGCTCGGCGGAAAAATTCAGGCGGATCATGGGGGCTCCGATTAGGGGTTCGGGTTCTCGTAGGACTCAAAGTCGTTCACGAGTGTCGCGGTCGCCATACGCCCGAGGATCGGGTCGCGCGCCGCCTGCCAGGCGAAACTGGCCTGCACGCCGCCCGGACCTTGAAGCGCCAGCCGAGGGCGGGGGCGATATGGAAGCCGCGGGTCGCTTGGGCTGCGCTGCCTCGCAGATCGTGGATTGGTCCATCGCAGACGAGATCGATCTCGTCGCGACCTTTGCGCTGGTGGAGCACCTGCCGAAGCTCGCGAAGACGAGCGCCTCGGATCAGGTCATGATGCTGGAACGGTTGGTCCTGCCGCACTGGCGCAGCCGCAAGGTGGCCGACATCACGCCGCATGATGTCGACAAGCTGCTCTCATGGGTGGCAGAGGGAAGGGCTCTGCCCTCGAAGGCCCAGCCGAAGACCAAGCGCAACAGGCCCCTGCACCCCTCGAAGCCCACCCCTGTGCGCGCGAACCGCCTCGGCGCGGTGCTGCGCAAGATGTTCAACCTCGCCATTCAGTGGCGGATGCGTACCGACAACCCGGCGCTGGGCTTCCGCAAGCGCCCGGAAACGCCGCGCGACCGGTTCCTGTCGATGGAGGAGATCAACCGCCTCGCCGATGCGCTGGCCAATGATGCCGACCAGCGCGGCGCCTCGATCATCCGGCTCTGCATGCTGACCGGCGCCCGGTTGGGTGAGGTCCGCACCGCCACTTTCGACCAGTTCAATCTCGACCTCGCGATCTGGACCAAGCAGGCGGCCTACACCAAGCAGCGCCGCATCCACCGCATCCCGATCTCGCCCGAGGCCGTGGCGCTGGTGCGTCTGCGCCGCGAGGCCGTGCCGCCCATTTGCCCCTTCCTCTTCCCCGGGGATGTCGAGGGCCAACCGGTGCTGGAACTCAAGCGCTTCTGGGCCCGCATGCGCGAGGTTGCCAATATCCCGGACGTGCGCATCCATGACCTGCGCCACACCTTCGCCTCGCTGCTGGTCTCGGGCGGCGCCTCGATCGAGATGATCGGCAAGCTCCTCGGTCATACGCAGATCGGCACCACCCAGCGCTATGCCTACCTGATCAAGTCCCTCCTGCGCGCCGGCGTCAACGCTGTGGGCGAGATGCTGCGGCCGCGGCTGAAGGTGGTGGGCGAGTAGGCCCAGCGCGGCGCTTGATCCATGCGGGGCGGGGCTTTACCGATCGATCTGCACAGGAGACCGGCGTGGCCAGCATCACGATCCGCAACTTGGACGACGAGGTGAAGCGCCGGCTGCGCATGCGCGCGGCCGCGAATGGCCGATCAATGGAAGAAGAGGTGCGGCAGATCCTGCGGGCAGCACTGGGCGACGCCGATCCGCCGTTCAACCTGGCGGCGGCAATCCGGTCGCGCGTTGCGGCCGTAAGCGGGGCCGACCTCGACCTACCGCAGCACGACCCGATGCGCCCGCCGCCGGAGTTCGATTGGGACTGATGGCCTCAAGTGCAGCGTGGTCGTCGTCAACTTCGCTAGACGTAAGGGGTTGCGCGATCGGCCAAATTGGCCACAAATAGGCAATGTAGCTTCTTTGGGTGGATCATGCAGACTGTGTCGGCCAAAGAGGCGAAATACAACTTCGGGCGTCTGATCGACACGGCGCGGGCCCAGCCCGTCACCGTCGAGAAGCATGGACGCGCTGTCGTCGTCGTCATGGCGATTGAAGAATATGAGCGATTGAAGGCGATCGAGGCAGATCGGGATGCCCCGCGCGCTTCGGGTCGCGCCAGCGAATAGAGCGGGGGCCACGTGGCAGTCAAAAAGTCGGAAATCTACAGCTCTCTCTGGGCAAGCTGCGACGCGCTTCGGGGCGGCATGGATGCCTCGCAGTACAAGGATTACGTCCTCGTCCTGCTATTCGTGAAATACGTGTCCGACAAGTACGCCGGCGACCCAGACGGGCTGATCGAGATCCCTGAGGGCGGCAGCTTCGCCGACATGGTGGCGCTGCGTGGCAACAAGGACATCGGCGAAAAGATCAACATCATCATCGCCAGGCTGGCCGAGGCGAACGACCTCAAGGGCGTGATCGACGTTGCCGACTTCAACGACCCCGAGAAGCTCGGCACCGGCAAGGAGATGGTCGATCGCCTCTCGAACCTCGTCGCGATCTTCAATCGCCCGGAGCTTGATTTCCGCAAGAACCGCGCCGATGGCGACGATATACTCGGTGACGCCTACGAATACCTGATGCGCCACTTTGCCACCGAGTCGGGCAAGAGCAAGGGGCAGTTCTACACCCCGTCCGAGGTGTCGCGGATCATGGCGAAGGTGATTGGGATCGGTGCGGCGCGCAGCGCGGACCAGACGATCTACGATCCCACCTGCGGCTCCGGCTCGCTGCTGCTGAAAGCGCATGACGAGGCCCCCTATGACCTGACCATCTACGGTCAGGAAAAGGATGTCGCCACCCGCGCCCTGGCGAAGATGAACATGGTCCTGCACGATTCCCCGACCGCGGAAATCTGGAAAGGGAACACGCTCTCAACCCCTCACTTCGTGAACCCAGACGGCAGCCTCAAGACCTTCGACTATGTGGTCGCCAATCCGCCCTTCTCTGACAAGGCGTGGTCGACGGGCGTTTTCGATGAGGGCAAGACCAACCTCACCGCTCGTTTCACGGTCGAAGGCGAGCGCCCGCCGGAGAAGAACGGCGATTTCGCCTATCTGCTGCATGTGATCGCCTCGCTCAAATCGACGGGCAAGGGCGCTGTCATTCTGCCCCACGGCGTTCTGTTCCGCGGCAACGCCGAGTCCACCCTGCGCCGCTGGATCGTCAAGCGAGGCTATATCAAGGGCATCATCGGCCTGCCTGCAAACCTGTTCTATGGAACCGGCATCCCCGCATGCATTGTCGTGCTGGACAAGGAACACGCCCAGGCCCGCACCGGCATCTTCATGATCGATGCCTCCAAGGGCTTCGTGAAGGACGGCAACAAAAACCGCCTGCGCAGCCAGGACATCCACAAGATCGTCGACGCCTTCACCAAGCAGGCCAAGATCGACAAGTACTCCCGGATGGTCCCGCTCGCGGATATCGAGAAGAACGACTTCAACCTCAACATCCCCCGTTACATCGACGCTTCGGAACCTGAGGACCTTCAGGATATCGAGGCGCATCTGAAGGGCGGCATCCCAGTGCGCGACGTGGATGCACTGGACGACTTCTGGCAGGTCATGCCCGCCGTGCGCCACGATCTCTTCGCCCCGGGCGACCGGCCCGGATACCTGACGCCGAAGGTCGAGGCAGCCGAGGCCAAGCCCGCGATCCTGAACCACGGCGAATTCGCCGCCTATGGCGATACCGTCAAAGAGGTCTTCGGCGCCTGGCGCGCGGCGCATATCGATCGGCTGCGCGGCATTTCCATCGGCGACAAGCCGAAGCACCTGATCCATGTGATCTCCGAGGATTTGCTGGAACGCTTTAAACCCGTGCCGCTGATCGACGGCTACGACGTGTACCAGCACCTTATGACCTACTGGTCCGAGGTCATGCAGGACGATGTCTATATCCTCGTGCAGGATGGTTGGAAGGCCGGGCGCGTGATCCGCGAACTGGTCAAGAACGCCGAAGGCAAGTTTACCGAGACGCCGGATATCACGCTGGGCCGGCGCAAGCTGAAGGCGGAACTGATTCCGCCCGCGCTGATCGTTGCCCGGTTCTTCGCCGCCGAGAAGGCCGCGCTGGAGGCGCTGGAAGCCAAGGCCGAGGAGGCCGCCCGCGTGATCGAAGAACTGGATGAGGAACACGGCGGCGAGGATGGGCTGCTGGCCGATGGCAGGACCGAAAAGGGCAAGCTGACTGCGAAATCGGTCAAGGACCGGATCAAGGACATCCGCCACGACCGCGACGCGGCCGAGGAGATGGCCATGCTCAAGCAGGCGCTGCGGCTGATCGAGGCCGAGGCGGCAGCGGCCAAGGCGGTGAAAGAGGCACAGGCGGCGCTGGATGAAGCCACGGTCAAGCACTACGCGAAACTGACCGAGGATCAGGTGCAGGCTTTGATCGTCGAGGACAAATGGCTGGCGCGGGTGCAGGGCGATGTGGCGGCCGAGGTTGATCGCGTCAGCCAGGCGCTGGCCGGGCGGGTGAAGCTGCTGACCGAACGCTATGCAGCGCCGTTGTTGGTGTTGGAGGATCGCGCGCAGGCGCTGGGCGCGAAGGTAGCCGAGCATCTGAAACGGATGGGGTTCGCCGCGTGACAATGCAGGAGAAGATCAGGCCGGGTTTCAAACAGACGGAGATCGGTGTGATCCCTGAGGATTGGGATTTGCTTCCGGCCGAAGAGATTTGTGAACTCGTCGTGGACTGTAGGAATAGAACTCCGCCAGTGGTTGAGGGTGGGGAGTATGCGGTGGCGCGCACACCAAATGTCAAAAATGGTGTATTCGTCTATGACGATCTGCGCTTTACAGACGCAGCGTCATTTGAGACTTGGACTGCCCGGGCCGTTCCAAAATTTGGCGATGTTCTCATAACTCGTGAGGCACCGCTCGGCGAGGTCTGTTTGGTCCCAAAAGGTCTGAAGCTATGTCTTGGCCAAAGAATGATGATGTACCGTCCGGACCCGCGCAAAACAGTTTCAGATTATCTTCTCTGTGCATTGCTCTCCGAGCAGGTTCAGAAGAATCTCCGTGTTAAGGAGAGTCTGAAAAACCTGCCACTTTTGGCCTGATCTGGTAGACTTCGGCATCCCTGCAAGGAGCCCCGTCAGATGCCGAAACAGCCCGCCATTCCCGGCCTGCGCGATGCGATGAAGAAGAAGGTGACGCGGCGCGA
>JAFIEC010000126.1 GCA_020832725.1 Paracoccaceae bacterium
CTGCGCGACAGGAACCCGACAGGGAACGCGCTGCCCGGCGCAAGCACGGCCTGGCACAAAAAAAGACGCCCGCACAAGGCGGGCGTCAAGTCATTGAGGCAGGTTTCATACAGGCAAGAAACCTATCGAGCAGTGACCACGTTATACGCCTGCATGCCGTCCGGGCCAAGACAAAACTTTGAAAAAACCGGCGGCGATGGTTAGGCTTGTGGAAACGATCGGGCGGAACGGGCATCAATGACACGCAACGGGCACTGGCGACGGGCCACATCGAAATGTGGCGAAATCATGGCATTATGGGGATTCGCTGCAGTCATGGCAGCGTTTGCGGTGCCGCTTTCCGCCCTGGCGCAGCCCGCCCATGGCATCGCGATGTATGGTGATCCGGAACTTCCTCCCGACTTTGCGCACCTGCGCCATGTGAACCCCAATGCCCCCCGCGGCGGGCGCATCGTCTTTGGCGAATCGGGAGGATTCGATTCTCTCAACCCCTACATCCTGCGCGGGCGGGCCCCATGGGGTGTGCAGACGCTTGTCCATGAAAGCCTGATGGCCCGCAACTGGGACGAGCCCTTCGCCCTCTACGGCCTGCTGGCCGAGACCGTGGAGACCGATTCCGAACGTTCATGGGTGGAATTCACCCTGCGGGAGGAGGCCCGCTTCTCGGATGGAAGCCCGGTCACGCCCGAGGATGTGCTGTGGTCCTTCGAGACACTGGCAGCCGAGGGGATGCCGCGCTACGCGAACGCCTGGAACAGGGTGACCCGCTCGGAGGTGACCGGGCCGCGCTCGGTGCGCTTCCATTTCGACAGACCGGACAGGGAACTGCCCCTGATCCTGGGTCTGCGGCCGGTCCTGTCGCGGGCCGCCTGGGAAGGACGGGATTTCGCCCGCTCGGGCATGCAGATGCCCGTCGGCTCCGGCCCCTACGTGATCGAGAGCTTCGAGGCGGGCCGCAACATCACCTTCCGGCGCAACCCCGATTACTGGGGCCGCGATCTGCCGATCAATCGCGGGCAGCACAATCTCGACGAGATCCGCTACGAGTTCTTTGCCGACGGCGCGGTGATCTTCGAGGCGTTCAAGGCAGGCGAGATCACCTCCTTCCGCGATGGCGACGCCGCGCGCTGGGAACGTGGCTATGATTTCCCCGCCGCACGGCGTGGCGATGTCGTGCGCTCCGAAATCGGCCACAGCCGCCCCTCGGGCATGGCCGGGCTGGTGCTGAACGCCCGCCGTCCGCCCCTGGATGACTGGCGGGTCCGCGAGGCGCTGATTCAGGCGTTCTCCTTCGAGTTCATCAATGAAACCGTTACAGGAGGCAGACTTCCGCGCATAACCTCATATTTCTCCAACGCGCCGCTGGCCATGCGCCCCGGCCCTGCGGAAGGCCGCGTGCGCGCCTTGCTGGAGCCCTTTGCCGACACTCTGCCACCGGGCGCGCTGGAGGGATACGCCCTGCCCGTCTCGGACGGAAGTCAGCGTAACCGGGCGGGGCTGCGCCGGGCCTCGGCCCTGCTGGACGAGGCGGGGCTGGTTGTGGACGCGGGCACATTGCGCGACGCCTCGGGCGCGCCGGTCCGGCTGGAGGTTCTTCTCGAACAGGGCGCGGGAGAGATCCTTGCGGTCGTGGAGATCTATGGCGAGGCCCTGCGGCGGCTTGGGATCGAGCTGCGCACCACGGTCATCGACCCCGCCCAATACCGCGAGCGGATCGCCGTCTATGATTACGACATCATGTTCAACCGCTGGGGCCTGTCGCTCTCTCCGGGAAACGAGCAGCGCCTCTACTGGGGGCGCGAGGGCGTCACGCTGCCGGGCACGCGCAATTATGCGGGCATCGACAGCGAAGCGGTGGAACATCTCATCGAGGCGCTTCTGAATGCCGATGACCAGGAGGATTTTGTGGCCCATGTCCGGGCGCTCGACAGGGTTCTGACGGCGGGGCGGCATGTGGTGCCGATCTGGTTCTCGGATCGCTCCTTCATCGCCCACAGGCGGGATCTGCGGTTCCCCGAGCGAATCCCGCTTTATGGCGACTGGATCGGCTGGCAGCCCGAGGTCTGGTGGTGGGCAGACGACTGATCAGGCCCTTGGCCAAGAGTGCTGATATTCCGCATGAACTTGCGCTGGCAGGCGCACGGGCCTAGCCTGCGGCGTTTCGTGCAGGAGGCCGCCATGACCACCCCCCTCTGGACCCTGACCGCCACCGAACTCGCCCGCCGCACCCGCAATGGCGAGGTCTCTGCCCTGGAGGCGGTGGAGGCCGCCATCGCCCGGATGGATGCGGCCAATCCCAAGCTCAATGCCGTGGTGGACGATCTGCGCGACGAGGCCCGCGCGCGGGCTGCAGCCCTGGATCGTGCCCGTGCGGCCGGTGAGGCTCCGGGGCCGCTGCACGGGGTGCCGGTGACGATCAAGGTCAACATCGACCAGAAGGGGCACGCGACCACCAACGGGATGCTGTCACTGCGCGACGCCATCGCCCCCGACGACGCGCCCGTGGTCTCCAACCTGCTGAAGGCGGGCGCAGTCGTCATCGGGCGCAGCGCCACGCCCGAACTTTCGTTCCGCGCCGAAACCGACAGCCCGCTCTATGGCCCGACCCACAACCCCTGGGGGCGGCACATCTCGGCGGGCGGCTCTTCGGGCGGGGCGGGGTCGGCTGTGATGGCGGGCATCGGAGCGCTGGGCCACGGCAACGACATAGGCGGCAGCCTGCGCTTTCCGGCCGCCGCCACGGGTGCGGTCACGGTCAAGCCCGGGCTGGGCCGGGTGCCTGCCTTCAACCCGGGCCAGGTGGCCGAACGCGGCCCGCTGGCCCAGGCCATGAGCGTGCAGGGCGTGCTGGCGCGATCCGCCGCCGATCTGGCACTGGCGATGCCCGCCCTTGTCGCGCCCGACCCGCGCGATCCATTCCATGTGCCCCTGCCTTATAAGGGCGCGGCCCCGTCTGGCCCATTGCGCGTGGCCTTCTGCCGGGAGACCTTCGGCTTTGCCCTCCACCCGGCAGTTGCGACCGCGCTGGACACGGCGGCACGTGCACTTGAGCGGGCGGGCTATCTTCTGGAAGAGATCGCCCCGCCGCATCTGGAGGAGACGGCGCTGACCGGCTACCGCGCACTCCTGGGCGAGGTGAAGCTGATGATGGGCCCGGATATCGCGACCCATGGCTCCAATACGCTGCAGGCGATCTTTGCCGAGTATTTCCGCCAGTTCCCCCCGCTGGAGGGGCTGGAGCTGGTTCAGGCCATGGCGAGGCGTACGTATTTTGCCCGGGAATGGGCGCTGTTCCAGCAGGAATATCCGCTGGTGCTGTGCCCCTTCCTGCCCCATCCCACCTATCGCCCCGGGCGCGACCTCGAAGGGCCGGAGGGCGTGCGCGAGGTGCTGGGGGCGGCGTTCTGGTCCTATGCGATGAATTTTCTCGGCCTGCCCGCCGGCGTGGTGCCGGCACTGCTAGCGCAGCTGCCGGACGGGCCCGCGCCGGTGGCGGTGCAGGTGGTGGGGCCGCGCTGGCGCGAGGATCTGGTGGTGCAGGCGCTGGCCGCGATCGAGGACGAGGCAGGGCCCATGGCCCCCCGCCTCTGGGCGCATCGCGGCGAGGTCTGAGCCACCCCGCGCGTCGCAGCCGCCCCGTGATGGCTGGCGTCATGTCCGCAGACCCTCGCAATCGGCGGCCTCGGCCCCACATCTGCGCCAGACCATGGGAGCATCGACATGAGTGCGAAACGCATCAACCTTGCCCTGCAGGGCGGCGGCGCCCACGG
>JAFIEC010000128.1 GCA_020832725.1 Paracoccaceae bacterium
GGGGGGGGCGTTCTCGCCGCGGGCCTGGGCGGCGCGGGCGCCCGGCCCGCCCCGCGCGGCGACGGGCACGCGGGCGCGGGTCTGGGCGTGCGCTATGACGTAGGTATCGGGCCCCTGCGGCTGGACATCGCCGCACCCGTACGCGGCGGCCCCCGGGGGGTGTCGCTTTATCTTGGCATAGGACAGGCATTTTGACACGCGGTCGTTCCCTTCTTCCGGCACTCACGCTGGCCCTCGGCCTCGCGCTGATGCTGCCGGGCGGCACACCACCGGCGCTGGCGCAGGAGACCGCCGAGGAGGAACGGGACCGCGGGCGCGTGGTCGCCTTTCTGGAGGAACAGCTCTCGGGTGCGGGCCGCGAGGTGCGCATCGAGGGCTTTCGCGGCGCGCTTGCCGCCCGGATGGAGATGGAGAGGCTGACCATCGCCGATGCCGAGGGGGTGTGGCTGACCATCCGCGGCGCGACCCTCGACTGGAACCGCCTTTCGGTCCTTCTCGGTCGGATCGAGATCACGGCCCTGGCCGCCGATGAGATCGAGATTGCCCGCGCGCCAGTGCCGGAGCCAGGCCTGCCGCCGGCAGAGGCTGGCGGCTTTACCCTGCCCGACCTGCCGGTGTCGGTGCGGATCGGTCGTCTTGAAACGGCGCGGCTGGCACTGGGGGCACCCCTGCTTGGCGAGGCTGTCGAAGCGCGGATCGCGGGTTCGGTCTCGCTTGCCGGTGGACAGGCCAGCGCAAGGCTGGAGGTCGAACGCACCGACAGCCGCGAGGCTGCGGCCCGCCTGTCGCTGGATGCGGACGGCACCGAGGTCACGTTCGCACTGGCCCTGCAAGAGGACGCGGGCGGGCTGGTGTCGGGGGCCCTGGGCATCGCGGGCAGACCCGAACTGGTGCTCGACCTCTCGGGCGAAGGCCCGGCGGATGACTTCGCCGCGCGCTTCCTGCTGGCGACAGATGGCGTGGAACGGCTGACCGGAACGGCTCGCACAGAGGCCGCACCCGGCGGGGGCTGGCGCTTTGCAGCCGACATTTCGGGCGATGTGACAGCGCTCTTCGCCCCCGAATACCGTCCCTTCTTCGGCCCGGATGTCGCGCTCGAGGCACGTGGCACCCGGGCTCCGGGGGGTGAGGTCGTGCTGGACAACGTGGTGCTGCGGGCTGCGGCGCTGGTGCTGGAGGGGCGGGGTGCCGTGGCGGCGGACGGCTTTCCCGAACGGCTGGACGTGTCCGGACAGCTGACGCCACCCCGGGGCGAGACGGTGCTGCTGCCCCTGCCCGGCGATCCGGTCCGGGTCGCGGCTGGCCGGTTGCAGCTGGCCTTCGACGCGGCCCGGGGGCCCGACTGGACGGGAGAGACAACCCTGACGGGGGTGGAAAGCGGCGGTCTGCGACTGGCCGATCTGACGCTTTCGGGCACCGGCCGCATCGCCCGGGAGACAGGTGACGACCAGGAGGCCGCAGAGACCATTCGCAGGGTGCTGGCCGAGTTGGTGCTGGAGGCGCGGGGGATGGATCACACCGACCCCGACATCGCAACCGCGATCGGGCGCGGGGCGCGGGCCAAGCTGAGCCTTGACTGGACCGAAGCGGTGGGCCTGAGGCTGGAGCGTCTGGCGATCACCGGTGCGGGCTATGGGCTGCGCGGGCGGGCCAGGCTGGGTGGTCTTGCCGAGGGCTTGCCACTGTCGGGCCGCCTGGCGGGCGAAATCGAGGACCTTGGCGCGCTGGCCGGTCTGGCAGGGCAGCCTCTGTCGGGGGCGCTGTCGTTTTCGGCGCGCGGCACCGGAACGCTGCTGGGCGGCGAGATCGATGCCGCCCTTGCCGCGCGCAGCCGCGATCTGGGCATCGGCATTGCCGAGGCCGACGCCCTTCTGGCAGGCGAGGGCGCGCTGGATATTGGGCTGACCCGCGATGCGGGCGGCATCACGCTGCATCGCCTGTC
Source organism: Paracoccaceae bacterium (assembly GCA_020832725.1). Taxonomy (GTDB): domain Bacteria; phylum Pseudomonadota; class Alphaproteobacteria; order Rhodobacterales; family Rhodobacteraceae; genus JAFIEC01. The sequence goes on from JAFIEC010000128.1 coordinate 1,943, forward strand.
GGTGGAAACGGCGCAGGTCGCGCTGAATGCAAGGGGCGCGCTTGCCGGCGAGGGGGGCGAGATCGTCTTTTCCGCGCGTTTGCCCGATCTGGATGCCGCCGTCTCCGGCCTTTCGGGGGCGCTGGATGCCGAGGGCAGCCTGCGCCTCGAGGGCGAGGATCTGCGCCTCGTTGCAACGATGGACGGGCCCGAGGGCGCACGGCTGGTGTTCGAGGGACTGGTGCGCTCCATCGCCGAGGGACCGGCATTCGAGGGCGCGGCAGAGATCACCCTGCCCCGTCTGGCGCCCTTTGCCCCGCTGGCAGGCGGCAGGCTGACCGGCGCGGCCGAGGCGGGCGCGCGCCTGACGCTGGACACCGCATCCGGGGCTTTGGCCGTCGATGCCTCCGGGCGGCTGACGGATATTGCGTTCGGACCCGACATTGTGGCCACCCTGATGCGCGGCGAGACGCGGATTGCGCTGGTCGCCGCGCGCCCGGACGCGGCCCCGCCCGGTGATGTCGCGCGGCGGGCTCGGTGCCATACCCCCGGCGGGCGGGAGGCCGCGGGGCGGGCGGGGGCCGGGGGGGCCCCG
>JAFIEC010000136.1 GCA_020832725.1 Paracoccaceae bacterium
GAGTCGGGCGCGGGCGATGCTGCGGGCTTTTCCGATGCGGCCTACAAGGAAGCCGGCGTCAAGGTCGTGGCAGATGCGGCCGCCCTGTGGAAGGCCGCAGAGGTCGTGGTCAAGGTCCGCGGCCCCGAAGAGGCCGAGGCGCGCCGCCTGCGCAAGGGCCAGACGCTGATCTCCTTCTTCTGGCCTGCCCAGAACCCGGAGCTTCTGGAGACCGTCCGCAAGAAGGGCGCGACCGTGGTGGCGATGGACATGGTCCCGCGCATCAGCCGCGCCCAGAAGATGGACGCGCTGTCCTCCATGGCCAATATCGCCGGGTATCGCGCGGTGATCGAGGCGGGCAACAATTTCGAGCGCTTCTTCACCGGTCAGGTGACGGCTGCGGGCAAGGTGCCCCCGGCACGCGTTCTGATCGTGGGCGCGGGCGTGGCGGGCCTTGCCGCCCTAGGCCCAGCCACCACCCTTGGCGCAGTCACGCTGGCCGTTGTCGTGCGCCCCGAAGTCGCCGAGCAGATCGAGAGCATGGGGGCGGAATTCGTCTTCCTCGACTTCGAGGAGGCGCAGGACGGATCGGCCACCGGCGGCTATGCCGCGCCCCAGTCCGAAGAGTTCCGCGCCAAGCAGCTCGAGAAATTCCGCGAGCTTGCTCCGGGGATCGACATCGTCATCACCACGGCCCTCATTCCGGGGCGGCCCGCGCCCAAGCTGTGGACCGAGGACATGGTGAAGCTGATGCGCCGCGGCTCGGTCATCATCGATCTTGCAGCCGAGCGCGGGGGCAATTGCGACCTGACCGTCCCCGACGAGAAGATCGTGACCGAAAATGGTGTGACCATCGTGGGCTACACCGATTTTCCCAGCCGAATGGCGACCCAGTCATCGACGCTCTATGCCACCAACATCCGCCATATGCTGACCGATCTGACGCCGAACAAGGACGGTGTGATCGTGCACAACATGGAGGATGACGTCATCCGCGGTGCGACCGTCGCTCATGAAGGCGAGATCACATTCCCGCCGCCGCCGCCCAAGGTGCAGGCCATCGCGGCCCGCCCGAAGGAACGGGTGAAGGAGGAAACCCCCGAGGAGCGGCGCGCCCGCGAGTTGGCCGAGTTCCGCACCCAGACACGCAATCAGGTCGTCCTGCTGGCCGCAGGCGGCGCGCTGGTGCTGGGTGTGGGGCTGGTGGCGCCTGCCGCCTTCATGCAGCATTTCATCGTCTTCCTGCTGTCGGTCTTCGTGGGCTTCCAGGTGATCTGGAATGTCAGCCACAGCCTGCACACGCCCCTGATGGCGGTGACCAATGCCATCTCCTCGATCATCATCCTCGGTGCGCTGATGCAGATCGGCTCCACCTCGGCGCTGATCTCCATTCTGGCTGCGGCGGGCATCTTCATGGCGGCGGTCAACATTTTAGGCGGCTTCATGGTGACACGGCGCATGCTCGCCATGTTCCAGAAATCCTGAACGGGCAGGGGTAGACAAGATGGATTTCGGTTTCACCATAGCGGCCTACGCGGTTGCGGCTGTCCTGTTCGTGCTGTCGCTGGGCGGCCTGTCCGGCCAGGAAAGCGCCAAGCGCGCGGTGTGGTACGGCATTGCGGCATGGCGATTGCCGTTCTGGCAACCATGATCGGCCCCGGTACGGGGCTGTGGGGCCTCTCGCTCATCCTGATCGGTCTTGGCGGCGTGGTCGGCTGGCAGCTGGCCACGCGGGTGCAGATGACCCAGATGCCCGAGCTTGTCGCGATCATGCACAGCCTCGTGGGTCTGGCGGCCGTTCTGGTGGGCTTCAACGCCCATATCGAGATCGGTCGCGTGGCCGATGCCTTCGCCGCCGGAGGGCTGCCCTTCCCGCAGCCCGAGGGGCCGATGACCCCCGCCGCCTATGCGCTTTGGCAAGGGCTGACGGATTTCGCGATGATCATCGGCAAGAAGACCTCCGTCGAGGTGACCATCCTGCGGGTGGAGCTGATGCTGGGCATCTGGATCGGCGCGGTCACCTTCACCGGCTCGGTCGTGGCCTATGGCAAGCTGGCGGGCCGGGTGGATACCGGCGCCAAACAGCTTCCCGGCGGGCACATGCTGAATGCGGGGGCGGCGGCGGGTTCGCTGCTGCTGGCTGCACTCTACATGGGCGGAGCGGGCGGCTGGACGCTGGTGCTGCTCACGCTGCTGGCGCTGTTCATCGGCTATCACCTGATCATGGGCATCGGCGGGGCCGACATGCCGGTCGTGGTCTCGATGCTGAACAGCTATTCGGGCTGGGCTGCGGCGGCCATCGGCTTCAGCCTTGGCAACGACCTGCTGATCGTGGTCGGCGCGCTGGTGGGATCGTCGGGGGCGATCCTGTCCTACATCATGTGCAAGGCAATGAACCGCTCGTTCATCTCGGTCATTCTTGGCGGCTTCGGCGGGGCGGCAAAGGGCCCTGCCGCGGCCATCGAGGGAGAGCAGATCGCCATCGATGCCGATGGCGTGGCGGCACTGCTGGACGAGGCCGACAGTGTGATCATCGTGCCGGGCTATGGCATGGCGGTGGCACAGGCGCAGCAATCGGTCTCGGAGCTGACGCGGCGTCTGCGCGCGCGCGGAAAGGTGGTCCGCTTTGGCATCCATCCCGTGGCCGGGCGGTTGCCGGGCCACATGAACGTGCTGCTTGCCGAGGCCCGGGTGCCCTATGACATCGTGCTCGAGATGGAAGAGATCAACGATGATTTCCCGTCGACCGACGTGGCCATCGTCATCGGCTCCAACGACATCGTGAATCCCGCCGCCCAGGAAGATCCCAACTCCCCGATCGCCGGCATGCCGGTGCTGGAGGTGTGGAAGGCGAAACATGTGATCGTGTCCAAGCGCGGGCAGGGGACAGGCTATTCCGGCATCGAGAACCCGCTGTTCTACAAGGAGAATACGCGGATGTTCTATGGTGACGCCAAGGCCAGCCTCGATCAGTTGCTGACCCTGATGAAGTAGCCCCGCGCGCGGCCACACGGGGCCGTGACTTGAGGCACGGGGCTTTGGTTGCTACCTGTTACGGCGCGCCCATGGGTGCGCCGTTTCACATCTGGGGCCATCGCCCATGCGCGAGGTGCCGTGGCCCGGGGAGGAAAGCATGCGCCTGACACGACGCGACTCGATGCGCGGTGCGCTGGCCCTCGGGGCCGCAAGCCTCGTGCCCCTGCCGGGCTGGGCATCGCCGCTGCATCCGGATGTGGCGGGCTTTACCGGTGGCGAGATCCCCCGCGAGGGCGGGATGGAGATGGTGCTGCCCGCAACCTCCGAGGACCCGCAGAACATCGCGGTCAGTCTGGTCGCGGAAGGGGCCGAGGCGCTGCTGCTGGTAGCCCCGGGCAACCCCGGCCCACGGGTTCTGACCGTGCGCTTCGGCCCCGGTGCGGTGCCGCGATTGACCACCCGCATCCGCCTTGCAGGCCCGCAGACGGTGATCGCCGTGGCCCGCCTGCGGGAGGGCGGTTTCGTGCAGGTTGCCGCCTCGATCGATGTCGATGAAGGCGCATGCGCCGCCTGAGCAAGGGAGACACCCATGTCACGCCCCATCCGCGCCCGTGTGCGCATGCCCTCGACCGCCACGCGCGGTGATGAGGTGACCATTCGCGTCATGGCCACCCATCCCATGGAATCGGGCAATCGTCGCGACATGGCCGACAATCTGGTTCCCCGGGACATGATCCATCGCTTTACCGTCGATTTCGACGGAGAGCGCCTGCTCGACATCGATATCGGGGCGGGTGTCTCGTCCAATCCGTTTTTCGAGTTCGCGGTGGTGGCGGCCCATTCAGGCGCGTTCACCTTTGCCTGGCATGAGGAAAACGGCGCCATTCACACAGAGACAGCCCGGCTTTCGGTGTCCTGAGGAAAAGCTCGCCGGAAATAGGAACAATTTTCCATCTTGCCGCGAGCCAAGCGATTTCTGCCCCGTACCGCAAAGGGTTGTCGGTCCGCCTTGCCAGCCTGCAGCGCTTGTAGCGAAAGCTGTCTTGCCCCATTTGAGCGTTGTGGCCGGTGCCGCAGTTGATCTGGCGGGAGGCTGTGGCATGATCCGCGCATGAGAAAACCCGGACAGTCATCAATGCCCGCCCTGCGGGAATTTTTTCCCGGCGGAGCAGCGCTCTGCATCGTGGCGGCCATGGCCGTTCCGGGCTTTGCGCGGGCGGGTGACGCCGAATATGGCGCGTTTCTGGCAGGCGAATGCGTGACCTGCCACCGCGCCGACGGCATCTATGCGGGCATTCCCCGCATCATCGGCTGGCCTGAACAGGCGTTCATCTACGCGATGAAGGAATACCGCGACGGCGAGCGCGAGCACGAGGTCATGCAGACCATCGCCGCGCGCCTTGGCGATGAGGAACTTGCCGCGCTTGCGGCGCATTTCGCCCGTCTCGATTCCGCGGGCGGGTCGGAGGAGGAAAGGGAACAGGAATGAAGATCGACAGACGACGGTTCATCGGCACGGGCGTTGCGGCGAGTGCCGCGTTGGCCGCCCCGGCACTGGGCGCGCGGTCCCGGCCACGG
>JAFIEC010000142.1 GCA_020832725.1 Paracoccaceae bacterium
ACGCCCCCGCAGCGTGGCCTCGGCCGCCGATGCCGAAACCCGCGGCCGCTTTGCCGTAACCTATGCCGCCCTCTATTCCCGCATCGAAGCACTTCCCGCCTGTCAGTTGCTGGAGTGACCCGCAGTCCTGATTTCCTGGTGATCGGCGCGCAGAAGGCGGCGTCGACCTATGTGCAGTTCTGCCTGTCGGACCACCCGGACATCTGGATGCCCCATGGCGAGACCCCCTATTTCGAAGACCCGGATTATGACGCACTGGGGCCGGACTACCTTGCTCGCCAACTGGCCGGTCGGTCCGAGCGCCTTGTGGGCCTGAAGCGGCCGCAATGGATCGGGCGGGCCGAGGTTCCGCGCGATTTGCGGCCTGCCGGATCGCGTCGCAAGTGTCGTCATCCGCAAGCGTCAAGCCGATTGGCTGAAATCGATATGCAACTGGGGGTTGCGGTGCGGCTGGTTCTCCGGCGTTCCCGACGCGCTGGCGAACGTGCCGAAACTTTTGGGCGACTGGAACGGGTTCCACGGCTTCTGGGATGCGCTTGCGGCATCCGAGCCGGGGCGGGTCGTCGTGCTGGGGTACGACGATATCGTCGCTGATCCTGATGTGCTGATCGAGGGCTTGCGCCGGGTCGGGATAGTCGTGCCCAATCCGAAAGCATCCATCGGATTTGCCGAGGTCCCGCAATCCCCTCAGGATCGCCGACAGCCCGTCACGCTTGAAGATATCGAGAAGATCATGAGGTCGCAGCATGTCCAACCCTAGTGCCGAGACCGCGAGCCGCATCTACCTCGCAGGCCATCGCGGCATGGTGGGCGGCGCCATTCTCCGCCGCCTTCAGGCGCGCAAGGACGCGGGCGAGGCGCTGGTCCTTCTCACCCGCACCCATGCCGAGCTGGACCTGACCGATCAGGCCGCCGTGCGCGATTTCATGCAAACTGAACGGCCGGATGTGGTGATCCTGGCCGCGGCACGGGTGGGCGGCATCCACGCCAACAACACCTATCCGGCCGATTTCATCTATGACAACCTGATGATCGAGGCCAATGTCATCCATCAGGCCTTTCTCGCTGGCGTGCAGAGGCTGCTGTTTCTCGGCTCGTCCTGCATCTACCCGCGCGCTGCCCCCCAGCCCATGGCCGAGGATGCGTTGCTGACGGGCGTGCTGGAGCCCACGAACGAGCCCTATGCCATTGCCAAGATCGCGGGTATCAAGCTGTGCGAAAGCTACAACCGCCAGCACGGCACCGATTACCGCAGCGTCATGCCCACCAACCTCTATGGTCCCGGCGACAACTTCCACCCCGAGAATTCCCACGTCCTGCCCGCGCTGATCCGCCGCTTTCACGAGGCGGCGCAGGCGGGGGCGGAGAGTGTCACCATCTGGGGCACGGGCACGCCGCGACGCGAGTTCCTGCATGTGGACGACATGGCCGAGGCCAGCCTGTTCGTTCTGGACCTGCCCAGGGACGCCTATGAGGCCAACACCGAGCCGATGCTCAGCCACATCAACGTGGGCACGGGCGAGGATATCGCGATCCTCGATCTGGCGCATCTGGTGGCCGAGACGGTGGGCTTTCGGGGCCGGATCGAGACCGACCCCACCAAGCCTGACGGCACCCCGCGCAAGCTGATGGATGTGGGCCGGCTGGCCGCCATGGGCTGGCGCGCGCGCATCCCGCTGCGCGAGGGTATCGCCGGTGCCTTCCGCTGGTATCTGGATCATGCCGCCACCGCGCGCCGCTGAGGGAGTTCTGCGATGACCGACACCATCACCCCGGTTCTGTTGTGCGGCGGCTCGGGCACGCGGCTGTGGCCGCTCTCGCGCAAGAGCTATCCCAAGCAATTCGCCGCCCTGACCGGGCCCGAGACGCTGTTTCAGGCCTCGGCCCGGCGGCTGGCGGGGCCGGGCTTTGCCGCCCCGCTGGTGATCACCGCCGAGGGGTTCCGCTTTATCGTGACCGAACAGCTGACGGCTGCGGGCATCGATCCCGGCGCGGTGCTGATCGAGCCTGCCGCGCGCAACACCGCGCCTGCGGTGCTGGCCGCCGCCCTGCATGTGGCGGCCGGCGATCCCGGGGCGCTGTTGCTGGTGGCCCCCTCCGATCACGTCATCCCCGATGCGGAAGCCTTTCGCGCGGCGGTGGCGGCGGGGATTCCTGCGGCGCGGGCCGGTCGCCTCGTGACCTTCGGCATCCGCCCCGACCGGGCCGAGACGGGCTATGGCTGGCTGGAGCTGACGGCCCCTCCGGCCGATGCCGACATCGCCCCGCGCGATCTGGTGCGCTTTGTCGAGAAGCCCGACGCCACGCGGGCCGCCGCCATGCTGCAGGAGGGGCGGTTCCTGTGGAACGCGGGCATCTTCCTCTTTACCGCCGCCACGATCATCGCGGCCTATGAGGAACACGCCCCCGACCTGCTTGCCCCCGTTCGCGCCGCGGTTGAGGGTGCGAAGGCCGATCTGGGGTTCCTGCGCCTCGACCCTGTCATGTGGGAGGGCGTTCCCGACATCTCGGTCGATTACGCGGTGATGGAGCGGGCAGCGAACCTGTCGGTCGTGCCCTTCGCGGGCCGCTGGTCCGACCTGGGCGGCTGGGAGGCCGTGTGGCAGGAGGCCGGCCCCGACGCGCAGGGCAATGTCACCTCCGGCCCGGCCACGGCGATCGATTGCGCGGGCAGCCTGCTGCGCTCCGAGGCCGAGGGGCTGCGGCTGGTGGGGATCGGGCTGCGCGATATCGTGGCGGTGGCCATGCCCGATGCGGTGCTGGTCGCCCACCGGGACGAGGCGCAGAAGGTCAAGGAGGCGGTCGCCGCGCTGCGCGCCGAAGGGGCAGGGCAGGCCGATGCGTTTCCCGTCGATCACCGGCCCTGGGGCTGGTTCGAGAGCATCGCGCTGGGGGCGCGCTTTCAGGTCAAGCGGATTGTGGTCAAGCCCGGTGCGGCCCTCAGCCTGCAATCGCACCACCACCGGGCCGAGCACTGGATCGTGGTCGAAGGCACGGCCCGTGTCACCATCGGCGAAGAGGTGCAACTCGTGGCCGAGAACCAGTCGGTCTATATCCCGCTGGGCGCGCTGCACCGGCTGGAAAACCCCGGCAAGCTGCCGCTGACGCTGATCGAGGTACAGACCGGCGCCTATCTGGGCGAGGACGACATCGTCCGCTACGAGGACGTCTACGCCCGCAAGTGACGGGCGCAGACATGGGGGGCTAGTCCGCGTCCGCCTCGGGCACCCAGCCTTCGGGGTGTTGCCAGATCCAGCCCTCGCCTGCGCCCTCGGGTCGGGGCAGGGGGGGCTGCCAGTCTCCTACAGGGTAGGCAGACGAACAGTTTCTGCCAGGGCTTGCCATGGAGCAAGATGCCCCAAACCACGCAGCGTCAGCGGTTCAGCACCGTGAACATGCGAGGCTTGTGCGAACATCTGCAGGATCCTCGGAGCACGGCCTCTATGGAACATGTACCCCAGATACGACCTGCAAAAATCCATTCGCAGACAACGCCCGATACGCCAGCGAGACGCATCGGCCAATACCATCAAAGTGTCCCAGGAGTTCACCGGGAAAGCCCGTGACAAGGGAGCTAATCATCCGGAGAGCGTGGCCCGGATTCAAGCCCGGGCAAAATATCGCTCGAAAAGACCGTATTGTCTCGCAACAAGCCGTTCGCGATAGCAATGGCAACTGCATGTGTGATTGATCGCGCGCACAAGTGCCGAAGCAAGCTGTTATGGATCAAGTCGGGATTGGAGATGTGAGAAATTGAATCGGAGGCTTCTCGCGAATCCGCCCCAGATGCATATGCGCGAAGAAGCAGCCACTCAGTGTCATTTATTGCCGCAAACTTACCCTTTGCCAGAGCTGAAACACGCGAAAATATGTCTGCCGCGTGGGTTGCCAACTCGATGAAGAATGGTAGCTGTGACGACATCTTTTTTCGAAAGATGTGAGGTGCAAGAGACGACGACAGACACAGCGCCACCAGGTCACCGTCATCTGTTCGAGCGGTGCAGCATATTCCCGAATTTGCTGTCGTATGCTCCCGCAACGCAGCCATGTAAGACTCGGCAATCGGACTTTCCAGATCGATCTCGTCGAAAAAGTAAGTGCCTGGACCAAGCGCACTGCGCTGAAGGATTGGATCGATCTTTGACAGACATCTGTCGGTGTAAAGCTTGCGCCAGATCAACGGCCACATCGTGATGAGCCGATATCTGTATCGTACATACTCCTTTCCGTGAGCCAAGACTACCCAGCACTGATCCACATCGAAATAGGATGCGATCTTGCCAAGAGCCTCCATCAGCTCCTCACAGTTCTCACAATGATCGATCTCCGCAGCAAGGAAACTCGCCTCTAGCGCGATCAGCTGCTGATCCTCCGAATGCCAGAGAGGCCGGCGATGAACTATCGAGATGTGGCAGTCATCGCTCCACCCAGCCGGGACGATTCGCTCGTGCTGGTTGTGTGACAATACCCCATCTTGTGTATCCGCGCCGCTATCGGGATGTATGTCGTGGTTCTGACTCAATTTTCCGCGCCTTTGCAAGGGTCCGCAGAAAAGGCTGTCGCATTTCAGACGTTCGATCAAGAAGTTGTAGTGGCAGGCCTCACACCGTTCACCTCGCAACACTGAACAGCGCGCACACACGCGACGGTTGTGGTCCTGTCAGCGACGCAGTCCATGAGTGATGATGTCCCGCGGGTACGACACGCACGGTAAAGCAGCCTGATCCGGGCTCATCTACAACGGCGGCTCTCTGACCGGCCGCAGGCCCGCCTCCGCTCGACCTATACGCTCAAACAAGCCCGGTCAGCTTGTCATGATGGGCCGGGCTGCTGAGCCGGTCCGTGCCGAAACCTGCGTCCGAGCGATCGATGCATCGCCCTGAGGCATCTCATCGGAGCCGCGCGGACGAGGCGACGGCTGGAGCCCGGCAAAAGCCTGGACGCAACAAGCGATGCCCCCGGTAAACACTGGCTCAAACCGTGAACTCAAGCCTCGCTGTGTGCTGAATGGATCTTCTGCAGCAGCATGACGACCATGGACAGGCAAGAGCGAGCCGCACCGGACAACCGGCGCCGCCGGTACATGTATCTTGCAAGCCGTGGCCCCACCATCCAGTAGAACCTGATGAATGCACGACCAAGAATGTACTGCTTGAGGAAGTTATCTCTCCACCACCGCAAGAAAACAACATCCGGATGCTCTCTATCTCGATAGGCGACGGAAGCGACAAAACACGTCGATGCTGCGACGAAATCGTCTGCCTCTTCTTCGTCACGATATGGGGCATCCTCGTCGACTACTCGACCACTCATCATGAGCAGTGCCGCGGTCATCGACTCTGCCGAAGGCCCTTCGCCCCCTCCCGAAGGCACATCGCCATGTAGCCTTGAACCATTCAGTCCGGGCAGCGACATAGCGGAAAAGCTCTCATCATCAGAGAAACGACTTGACCCCGGGAAGGATGGGTGCCCCGGTCCACCTCCAAACAACAATGAATCATGAACCATATCCGCGCCTTCAGCAGTCTCAAGGAAATGCGCCGGCACACGGGCGATCAGTTCATCGAAAAGCTGAGGGTCAAGCCAGCTCTCCAGAAGCTCCATCGAGGCATCCGAAAGCTCGGAGAAGAACAACGCAAGTTCCAGATCACTATACTCGGACAAGGCAGCGACAAAACCCTCCTCGGTCGCCTCATCAAGAAGCTCCAGGAGCTCTGGTGCGTTCAAAGCGTTCATAAGGGATGACGAAGAGCCGGCATCGAGAGAGCTCAGCAGGATCACCGGATCACAGTCCAGCCAGTCCCGAAGCTCCTCTGAAGACAAGCTGTCCAAAAGAGCCGTGATCTGATCGCTCGACAGCGCATTGATCGTGTCGGAAACCCTCTGGGCCCGCAATGCGTCATCCTGAAAATCCAGGAACCCTCCGATGAACTCGGAGATAAAAGCACCAGCACCCAGAATTGCAGTAGTAGCCCCGGTATCGTGAAAGACCACCAGATCAAGTGTTCCGTCGTCGCGAAGGTCTGTGGCCTCGATCCTCGCGAGCAACTCGTCGGGAGAGGAATAGTGCCCGAAGAAGCTCAGCACATCACCTGCATCGAGATTGAAATCATCAATGATTGTAGTGCTGTCCACCGACACATAGAAGCTGTTGCTCCCACCTCCACCGGTCAGCTCGTTGTTTTCCCCCAGCGCGAAAACAGTATCATTGCCATCGCTGCCTGTGAACTTGAGTGACTCCGAGCGGGATATGATGACGTTCTTCGGACCAGCAGCCGCAACCGTATTACTTCCACCATCGGATACGACAAGATCAACGTCCCGACCCAGCTCGACAGTGTTGTTGCCCCCGCCGGTCAGGAACACATTCCGCCCGCCCGATGCAAGCATTGTGTCGTTTCCGACGCCCCCTTCGATCCAGTCATCGCCGTCTCGGCCGTCAAGAATATTGTCCCCTAGATGCGCCTTTATGAAATCGGAAAACTGGCTCCCGATCAGATGGTCATCATAATTTAGTGCGGGATCAACAATCTGGTCAAAGTCACGGAGATTTACTCCCACCTCCCCGGTTGTGAATGAGAGCTTCACTATCTCGTAAGGACCGAGATCGAACGTGAAGTTGCTCGAGGCGAGTTGATCCTCATTGTAGGTAAAGATAATGGGGCGGGCCAGATGATGCGTCGGATCGCCCTCGTTAACCCAGTTGGTAGCGGGATTATCTGCAACCGACAGACGCTGGGCCCACACATGTGTGAAGTCTCCAACGACCCCCTGGAAATCCAGCGAGATTTGAATGTCGGAGTTCTCGCGGGAGGAAACGAAGAATGTCGACCGATCGTCGGACTTGAACGACTGCATCAACAGTGATTTCTTGGGATCGATAGATTGTCCGTCGGAACGGGTAACGCTTTCGAGGACTTCGTCGAGTTCGATGCCCCCCAGACGGCTTCCGACAAGACTGGATCGCATCATCCGAAAGACTTCGCCCGTTGCCGTCAGTGTTGTGACTACCTCGTTCTGGGGCACACCGTCCTGCGGGTTATGGCTGAGCGTCGCAAGGCGCGTATCCAGGAACTTATGTTGCCCGCCCCAGACACTCGCTTCGGTAACTCCATTCTCGACAAGATCCTCAAACGCTGCTGCGAACGTCGACGCCTGCATCAAACCCTTGTCATTCGTAGGGCCGTGGAAGACGTTCCATTCGGATACGTAAAGATTCAGCTCGCCGAAGCCATCCTCCTCCTGCCACGCTCGAAGGTTCGCGAAATGTCGGTGGAAATGCCCCACGTGGGGCAGCTCAGGGGGGTAGTAATGTGTCGCTACTGTGTCGATTGCGGCCCTTGCTTCCGCATCCAGGCTTGCAATAATGGCCTCATTATCGCCAGGCTGCCAGCCGACACCCGCCTGTACCGAAATTCGGGGCTCGATCCAGTCTGAGGAGTCGCCAAGCTCGCTTCGATAATTATCAAATATTCTTTGCAGTCCTTTGGCCATCTCGTTGGCCATCAATCCGTATTCGGAAGCGGTCATTCTGTCGTGATAGAAATACTCGTTTCCGATCTGGAAAACCTCGATCCGGGCTGGGCCGTGCACTCCGCGGATCATTTCATCGACGCGACGGAAGATCGGCTCGAGGGTTTTTGCGGAGGCGGTTCTTGTTCCATCCGCAGCGACGTCAAAATACTGGTTTGTAGGCAAGACAAACTGGATTCCGAGGTCGCGCTCGGCGGCGAAATGAAAGACATCAGTGACTTTTGTCAGGACCTCGCCGGACAGGGTCTTGGCAACTGGAGCATCAGTCGGGGAGAATATCTGGTCCCATGTATCGGTATGCTGTGAGAAGAATTCTTCAGTTACTGTTCCCCCAGGGTATCGGAGATTTGTGTATCCGAGCATGCCCATCAAGCGGGCCATTGGTCCTTCAGGATCAACTGTGGTGCGGTAGATCATGAAATGGCCGCCGAACATCTCCTCAGAGATCGTACCGCTCGATACGGCATGAACCGAATTAGAAGGCATTACAGCCATCCCGATGAAGATGCGTCTTCGGGAGGTTGTTTCGGAGATACTACTGGTTTGTTAATCGCGCGCGTCTGGAGGGTGGAGCGTCACTGCGTTTTCAGAAATATTTGATTGGTCATCGTTATCAGATCGATGTCGGAATTAAAGATATGCGGCGACCTTGTGGCATTTGTTGTCATGATTTGGCCTCGATTGCCCGATTTTAAGGGTAATTTGGGTGGCTCGAAGATGTACCAGATCAGTACCGGATCGATTTCTGCCACAATTCGGGTTAGTCAGAGGCGCCAGACGGTCCGTTCTTCTGGTCGGCTTAGCCAGACCTCCTTGGGCCGCAGTGCCAGTTGGGAGCAGTCGATTGCTGTTTGAAAGGATGCCCTCGCGACCAAAGGATTCGTGCTCGGGTTCGCGGGCGAATCGGTGATTTTCGGTGCGCGGCGGTGATTCAGCCGTCAACGGGCGAGGAGTTGCCGACGCTGGCAGAGGTCAACAATTCTCTTGCTCAAGAGCTTACCGACACGCCCGCGCCTGTTCCCGCAGAACCGCATAGTCCGCCATCCACGC
>JAFIEC010000147.1 GCA_020832725.1 Paracoccaceae bacterium
CATCGGTGTAGCCCTGGAAATTGCGGCGCAGCTGGCCCGGGCGCGCCGCCACTTCCAGCCCGGCGCCCGCGCGGGCGAAGTGGTCGATGCCGATTTCGGCGTAATCGGCCCACATGAACAGCCTGCGCGCCGTGTCGAACAGCCCCAGCCGGGAACGGGGATCAGGCAGCGCCTCGCCGGGAATCATCGCCTGGCGACGGGCCATCCACGGCACATGGGCATAGCCGTAGAGTGCGACCCTGTCGGGGGCCAGTTCGATCAGCTTCTGGGTGCTGGCGGTGATGCGGCGAACATCCTGATGCGGCAGCCCGTAGAGGATATCGGCATTCAGCGACCGGATGCCACGGGCCCGCAACTCGGTCACCACGTCGCGTGTGACTTCGAAGCTCTGGATCCGGCCAATCACCTTCTGGATGTCGGGGTCGAAATCCTGCACCCCGATGCTGGCACGGGTCATGCCCGCGCTCACCAGGGCATCGAGGCGGGGCGCGTCGATCTCGTTGGGGTCGATTTCCACCGAGAACTCGGCACCCGGCGCAAGCGCAAAGGCCTCGAACAGCGCGCCCGACAATTCCTGCAGCATCCCTGCATCGAGAATCGTCGGCGTTCCGCCGCCCCAGTGCAGCCGGGAGAGCCGCACGTTCCGCGGCAAGGTGCGGCGAAGCATCGCGATCTCGGTCTTCAGGGTCGCGAGATAGGCCCGCAGGGGGGCCTCGGCGCTGGTGCCCTGGGTGCGGCAGGCACAGAACCAGCACAGGCGCCTGCAGAAGGGCACATGCACATAGAGCGAGATCTCGGCATGGTCGGGCACTTCGGAAAGCCAGCCGCGCAGGGGCCCGTCGCCGAAATCGCCGGTGAAGTGGTTGGCCGCCGGATACGATGTGTACCGGGGCACCTTGGCGTCGAACAGGCCAGCCTGGCCGAGTTGTTTTTCGTGTTTCATTCGTCTACCGTCAGTGTAAAGCTGACGTTATGCCTTGATCCTGATCAACCCCGGTTATTTGATGCCACAGAACTCTTCGCGCCTGCAGACCGAATGCGGCGATTGTCCGATCCGTCATCGTGCTGTCTGTTCCCGTTGCGAACCCGACGAACTTTCATTTCTCGAAAGCATCAAGTCCTACAAGACCTTTGCTGCCGGTGAGGCCATCACCTGGGCGGGAGAGGAGTTGCGATTCGTGGGCTCGGTCGTGTCGGGCGTGGCCTCTGTCAGCCACACCATGGAGGACGGCCGCCGCCAGATGGTGGGTCTGCTGCTGCCCTCGGATTTCGTGGGCCGCCCCGGCCGCCGCACCACGCCCTATGACGTGGTGGCCGCGACCGAAGTGCTCCTGTGCCGGTTCGACAGGACAGCGTTCGAGAATCTGCTGACGAAATCGCCTGCCCTGTCGAATCGTCTGCTCGAGATGATGCTGGACGAACTCGATGCGGCGCGGGAGTGGATGCTGCTTCTCGGCCGCAAGACGGCCCGCGAGAAGATCTCCAGCCTGCTGGCGATCTTTGCGCGGCGCGACGCGAACCTGCGCAAGTCCCGCGCAACCGGCAAGCTGCTGTTCGACCTGCCCCTGACGCGAGAGGAAATGGCGGATTACCTGGGCCTCACCCTCGAGACGGTGAGCCGCCAGATCTCGGCGCTCAAGCGCGACGGGGTCATCGTGCTCGACGGCAAGCGCAGCGTGACGGTTCCCGATTTCGCCCGCCTGCTTGACGAGACAGGCGACGATACCGATGGCGGCATCGTCGCCTGACACGCCTGCCGACTGCGCGAATCCGTACGACTCAGTGCGCCATCAGCACGGGCACCTTGGCGTTCTCCAGGGTGTCGCGAGTCGCGCCGCCCAGGATCGACTGGCGGAAGCGGGAGTGTCCATAGGCTCCCATCACCATCAGGTCGGCTCCGGTATCGACCACATGACGCGCCATCGTGTCGGCAATGCCCGGACGGGTCTTGGCGAGGACGGACACCGACACCGAGACGCCGTGCCGCGCCAGCATCGCCGACAGCTCCGAACCCGGGTCTGCCTCGTCCTCGGCCTGGCGGCCAGGGTCGACGATGACGATGTCCACCGCCTCGGCCTCGGTCAGCAAGGGCATCGCCGCGCGCACTGCGCGCAATGCCTCCTGGCTTTCGTTCCAGCCCACGACGATCCGGTTGGCCTCGAGACGCGATGTCCCGGGGGGCACCACCAGAAGCGAGGCATCCCCCTCGAACAGCGCCGCCTCCAGAACCGCGGCGCCCTCCTCGGCATCGGGCCTGCCATAGGGGCGCGGCAGCACCGTGAGATCGGCAAAGCGTGCCGCCCGACCGACCACATACAGCAAGCCGCCGATCTGGGTCACGCTGGAGCGGCAGGACCAGGCGATATCCTCGGGCTCGAGGATGGCCCGCGCGCTTGCCTCGCGGGCCTCGGCCTCTGCCTGGGCAGCGGCAAGCCCCTCCTGAAGCAGGGCGGGGGCCGCCCCTGCATAATAGAACCCTGGCTGGACGCGATCGATACCAAGACACAGCACATCCAGATGACCGCTCGCCCGGCGCGTCATCTCGATTGCGAGGTCAATCGCAGAGCGGCTTTCCTCCTGCCCGTCCCAGACGGTGAAAAACGATCTGTAGCGCATACTTCCCTCCCGATCTTTCGAGAAACCCTAGCGCTCCCCGAGGCTGCGCGACGTTGACGCAGGTCAAGCCTGATTGTCCAGCCCGTGCCTGCGACGGATCGGCTCCCTTGATTTGGATCAAGGCCGATTGCCCGGCAGCCGTTCATCTGTCGGATGTGAACAGATCCGTGTGCACTGCGCGCGGATGAACGAAGGGACATGTGGCGATGGATTATGTGAAACTGGCCGTGCTGGCCGTTGTCACTGTGTTCGCGGCGATTGCCGCGAACTACGCGCGCGATGTTGCATATCTGGTCAATGCCCTGACCATCATGCTCGTTGCGGGTGGCTTGTTCGTGTGGGTGCTCAGGCACGTGGGCGACAAGCGGGAGCCTGCTCCGCAGAACGAGTATTTCGACGGTGTCGTGCGCGCCGGCGTCATCGCCACGGTCTTCTGGGGTGTGGTGGGCTTTCTGGTCGGCACCTTCATCGCCTTCCAGCTGGCCTGGCCCCAGCTCAATTTCGACTGGGCGCAGCCGTATCTGAACTTCGGGCGACTGCGCCCGCTGCACACATCGGCGGTCATCTTCGCCTTTGGCGGCAACGCGCTGATCGCCACGTCGTTCTATGTCGTGCAGCGCACCTCGGCGGCGCGCCTGTGGGGCGGCAACACGGCATGGTTCGTGTTCTGGGGTTATCAGCTGTTCATCGTGCTGGCCGCGTCGGGCTATCTGCTGGGAGCCACCCAGAGCAAGGAATACGCCGAGCCGGAATGGTATGTCGATATCTGGCTGACGATCGTCTGGCTGGCCTATCTCGCGGTCTTCCTCGGCACGCTGATGAAGCGCCGCGAGCCGCATATCTATGTGGCCAACTGGTTCTACCTGGCGTTCATCGTCACCGTGGCCATGCTGCATGTGGTCAACAACCTGTCCATCCCGGTGTCGATCTGGGGCTCCAAGTCGGTGCAGGTCTTTGCGGGCGTTCAGGATGCGATGGTGCAATGGTGGTACGGCCACAACGCCGTGGGCTTTTTCCTGACCGCCGGGTTCCTGGGGATGATGTACTATTTCATCCCGAAACAGGCCGAGCGACCCGTCTACAGCTACAAGCTGTCGATCATCCACTTCTGGGCGCTGATCTTCCTGTACATCTGGGCCGGTCCGCACCACCTGCACTATACCGCGCTGCCCGACTGGGCGCAGACGCTGGGCATGGTGTTCTCGATCATGCTCTGGATGCCCTCCTGGGGTGGCATGATCAACGGGCTGATGACCCTCTCGGGTGCCTGGGACAAGCTGCGCACCGATCCGGTGATCCGGATGATGGTGGTTGCGGTCGGCTTCTACGGCATGGCCACGTTCGAGGGGCCGATGATGTCGATCAAGGCCGTCAACTCGCTGTCGCACTACACCGACTGGACGATCGGGCATGTGCATTCGGCCGCCCTTGGCTGGAACGGGATGATCACGTTCGGCGCGCTCTATTACCTGGTGCCCAAGCTTTGGAACCGCGAGCGGCTGTACAGCCTTGCTCTGGTGTCGTGGCACTTCTGGCTCGCCACGATCGGGATCGTGCTCTACGCCTCGTCGATGTGGGTGACCGGCATCATGGAAGGCCTGATGTGGCGTGAGGTGGATGCCCAGGGCTTCCTGGTCAACTCGTTCGCGCAGACCGTGGAGGCCAAGTTCCCGATGTATGTCGTGAGGGGGCTGGGCGGCGCGCTCTACCTGCTCGGCTCGGTCATCATGGCCTACAACCTGTGGAAAACCGTGAGCGGCGCAAAGGCGACAACGCGCGCGCCCGCCACGGTTCCGGCGGAATAAGGAGGGAAAGGCATGAGTCTTCTCAAGCATCACGGCAAGATCGAGAGAAACGCCACCCTTCTGCTGGGCCTGAGCTTTGCAGTGGTCACGGTTAGCGGCATCGTGGAGATCGTGCCCCTGTTCTACCTCGAGAACACGATCGAGGAGGTGGAGGGGGTGCGGCCCTACAGCCCGCTGGAACTGGCCGGGCGCGACATCTACATCCGGGAGGGGTGCTATGTCTGCCACAGCCAGATGATCCGCCCGCTGCGCGACGAGGTGGAGCGCTATGGCCATTACAGCCTTGCGGCGGAGTCGATGTATGATCACCCCTTCCAGTGGGGATCCAAGCGCACCGGGCCCGATCTGGCGCGGATCGGCGGGCGCTATTCGGACGAATGGCACGTGGCCCACATGATCGACCCGCAATCGGTCGTGCCGGAATCGGTGATGCCGCCCTACGGCTTCATGATGAATGTCCGGATCGACGGGCGCTACATCGAGGATCTGATGCGGGTCCATCGGCTGGTCGGCGTCCCCTATACCGACGAGATGCTGGAAAACGCCCGGGCGGATTTCCTCGCCCAGGCCAATCCGGATGCCGATCATTCCGGATTGCTCGAGCGCTATCCGGGGGCCCAGACCCGCAATTTCGACGGACAGCCGGAACTGACCGAGATGGACGCGATCATCGCCTACATGCAGATGCTGGGCACGCTCGTGGACTTCTCTACCTTCATCCCCGACGCAAGCCGCTGAGGAGGAACGCATGGAACTCTATACCGCCTTGCGCCAGTTCGCCGATTCATGGGCTGTCGTTGCCTTCATGATCTTCCTCTTCGGCATGGTCCTGTTCCTGTTCCGACCGGGGAACCGCGAGATCCACCGCGACATAGCCAATACCGTGTTCCGTAACGACGACCGCCCCGCTTCCGACTCCGGCAGGAGCACCGAAGAGGCCGGGGGCCGTACAGAAAGCGAGGCCCGTTGAGATGGCCGACGACGAAAACAAACCCGCCCCCGAAGACAAGGTGCAGCCGCCGGAGCGGCAATATGCCGAGAACCGGGCCGAGCTGCGGCAGAAGCAGGCGGAGCCGCCCAAGACCGGCCATGTCTGGGACGGGATCGAGGAATACGACAACCCGATGCCACGCTGGTGGTTGTGGACCTTCTACATCACGATCATCTGGGCGCTGCTCTACACGATCGCCTATCCGGCCTGGCCGCTGGTCCGGCAGGCGACCCCGGGCCTTCTGGGATATTCCTCGCGTGCGGATGTGGCTCAGGATATCGACTCGGTACGGGCCCGGAACGCCCCGCTCGACACCCGCATCGCCTCGATGGAGCTGGACGAGGTCGTGCATGACCCCGAACTGTTCCGCTATGCGGTGGCGGGGGGCGCGGCCGTCTACCGCACCTTCTGCAGCCAGTGTCACGGCTCCGGCGCGCAGGGGGCGGTCGCCTTTCCCAGCCTGCTCAACGACGACTGGCTCTGGGGCGGCACGCTCGACGATATCTACTGGACCATCGCCCACGGTGTGCGCAACGAGAACGACCCCGATGCGCGCTGGTCGCAGATGCCGGCCTTCGGCGAAATCCTGGATCGCTCCGAGATCGACTCGGTCGCGCAATACGTCCTGGCACTGGCGGGCCGTCAACATGACGCCGCCATGGCCCGGTCGGGCGAAGAGCTGTATCTCGACAATTGCGCCGCGTGTCACGGCGACGACGGTCTGGGCGATCGCTTCCAGGGCGCACCGAACCTGACCAACGACATCTGGCAATATGGTGGCAGCCTGGCCACCATCACCGAAACCATCACCTACTCGCGCTTTGGTGTCATGCCCAGCTGGGCAGACCGTCTGACCGAGGCGCAGGTGCGGAAGGTCACGCTCTACGTCCACCAGCTGGGTGGCGGAGAGTAGGGCATCGGGGGCGCCGCACGGCGCTTTCCGACGGCACCGGTCCCCCAGTCCTGTTCGCGCGTGTCCCGGGGGGCCGGTGTCACTTTCCCGATGCCCGGTGCAAGAATAACGGGGCCTCCGTCGCGGTCAACGCGCCGGGGGCCCCATCTTTATGGCATGCGACATTCCGCCCCCGGTCGCGCCCCGTTGATCCATGTCAATGAGCCCGTTCCCCCCCTCGTGCCACATCGGAACAGCGAACAGGGACACCAGATCGATATGAGCTCCACCGAATCTCCCGAGCCGCAGCTTTACGCTGCCCGCGAGCCCGTGTTTCCGCGCCGGGTCTCGGGAAAGTATCGCAACCTCAAGTGGTGGATCATGGGCGTCACGCTTGCGATCTACTACCTGACGCCCTGGATCCGATGGGACCGCGGGCCAAGCATGCCTGACCAGGCGGTGCTTATCGATCTGGCGGACCGGCGCTTCTTCTTCTTCTTCATCGAGATATGGCCGCACGAATTCTACTTCGTGGCGGGTCTGCTGATCATGGCGGGTCTCGGGTTGTTCCTGTTCACCTCGGCTCTTGGGCGTGTCTGGTGCGGCTATACCTGCCCCCAGACGGTGTGGACTGACCTGTTCGGGCTGGTGGAGCGCTGGATCGAGGGCGACCGCAACGCGCGCGTCCGGCTGTGGAACCAGAAGTGGGACGCCCGCAAGGCCCGATTGCGCGCCACGAAATGGACCACATGGCTGCTGATCGCGCTGTTCACGGGCGGGGCCTGGGTCTTCTATTTTGCCGATGCGCCGACGCTGCTGGTCAACCTGGTCACAGGCCAGGCGCATCCGGTCGCCTATACCACCATCGCCATCCTG
>JAFIEC010000223.1 GCA_020832725.1 Paracoccaceae bacterium
CCGGGCCCCCCCCGCGCGCACGCACCGTGGTGGGCCGCCCCACCCCCGCGGCCCCCCGCCCGCGGCCCCCCGGCCCGGCCCCCCCCCCACTCCCCCCGGGCGCACACCCCCCCCCCGCCGCCCCGGGCAGCCGCACCGACAGGGACTCGAGCGCAAGTGTCATGCCCGCCCCCGTCCGCGCCGCATCAGCCCCGGCAGCATCAGCGCCGCCCCATAGGCCAGCCACGGCAGCACGGCCTGCAGGCTGGCCCAGACCGCCGTGATGCGCCGGTCCGCCCCCGAGGACAGCGTCACCGCCTCGGTGGTCAGCGTGGCGATGCGCCCCGCTCCCATGAACAGCGTCGGCAGGTATTGCGACACCGAAACCGCCAGCCCGATCGCCGCAGCGACCGAAAGCGGCATCGCCAGCGCCGGCAGCTTGACCGCCCAGAGCCGCCGCCACGGCCCCGCCCCCAGTGCCGCCGCCGCCCGCGCCAGCCGGGGGTCGAGCGCGCGCCAGGGCTGGGACAGGGCGATCATGACATAGGGGAACACGAACAGGGCGTGGGCCCAGATCACCGCCACATGCCCGCCCGACAGCCCCATGCGCAGGAACAGCACGTTCAGCCCGAACAGGAACGCGATCTGCGGAAGCAGAAGCGGCAGGTAGATCGCAACCTCGGCCCAGCCCGCCCCGCGCCTGCCCGGCCCGGGCCTTCCGGCCCGATCCTCGCCCTCCAGCCAGGCCACGGCCAGGGCCAGCGCCAGCACCGTGCTGCCCGCGGCCAGGATTGCGGTATCTGCCAGCGCCCGCCACAGTCCCGACCCCGGCGCAGCCCAGAACGCCGTGGTCCAGCCCGTGGGCAAAAGCGCAGGCCAGGGCCAGCGCCACGCCACAGACCACAGACCCAGCGAGACAAGTGCCACCGCCCCCAGCACGAACAGCGTCAGCGCCAGCCCCGTCGCCAGCCGCAACAGCGCCTCGCCCGCCTGCCCCCGCCATCCCCGGGCCAGCCACGCCCGCCCGGCTGAGCGTGCCAGACGCTCCAGCACCAACAACACGCCAAAGGCCGCCAGCACCAGCGCCAGCTGCAGCAGCGCCCCCGCCGAGGCGGGCAGCAGCGCCGCCGTGTCGGGTGCCGTGAACAGCCGCAACAGCAGCACCGACAGCGTGGGCGGGTTCGAAGGGCCAAGGATCAGCGCCATGTCCACCACTGACAACCCGTAGGCCAGCACAACCATCACCGGCAGGCGCACCAGCGGCCAGACCTGCGGCAGGATCACCCGCAGCC
This sequence comes from Paracoccaceae bacterium, assembly GCA_020832725.1. Lineage (GTDB taxonomy): Bacteria > Pseudomonadota > Alphaproteobacteria > Rhodobacterales > Rhodobacteraceae > JAFIEC01. The sequence continues at coordinate 1,272 of JAFIEC010000223.1, forward strand.
ACACCGCCCCCCGCCCATAGCCCAGCGACCGGCCCAACGCGAGATGCCGCGCCACAGGCAGCTGGCCCAGCGCCGACAGCATCACCAGCAGCAGAAAGGGCATCTCCTTGATCACAAGCCCCAGGATCAGTGCCAGTCCCGCCGGGTCATTGACGCTGGCGATATCGGGCGGCCGCTCCCAGCCCGCCAGCGGTGCCAGCGCCCGCGCGATCCAGCCCGAGGGGGCCAGCAGAAAGGCAAGGCCGATCGCCAGCGCCGCATGGGGTGCTGCCAGATAGGGCGCAAGCCAGCGCGCCGCCGCCCGTCCCCGCAGCCGCTCGTGCCACAGCGCCGCCACGGCGGCAGCCAGCACCAGCGCCAGCAGGGTCGAGGCCGCGCCCGTGAACAATGTCACCGCCACGCTGCGCCCCAGCCCGGGCAGGGCCAGCAGGCGGGCCGCCGCGTCCCATCCCGGCGCATCCGCCCCGATCGCGGGCATGACGCCCAGCGCTGCGCGCGCGGTCTGCCACAACCCCGCAGCAATGGGCAGCAGGATGCCGCCTGCCAGCACCGTCCAGGCCAGCAGACGCAGGCCACCCGCCCCGATGGGCAGGGTTCGGGTCATCGCGTATGGCGCCGTGCCCATTCCTCCGTCAGCCGTGTCATCCAGCTGGGATGGGGCTCGGGCAGCGTCGGGCCGAGATCCTCGAGGCGCGGAAGGGCGGGCGCCTGGGGCAAGGCGGCAAAGGCCTCCCTCCCCGCGGCATCCAGACGGGACGGGTCGAGAACCGAGAAGGCGCCCAGAACCTCGATGTCCTGCATGCGCGCCTGTGTCTGCGGGGCCAGCAGATGGTTCGCCACCACCATCGCAGCTTCGGGAGAGGCGGCGTTGTAGGGGATCGCCACAAAGCTCATGTTCCCGATCGTGCCCCCGCGCGGCACAAAGACCCGCACGCTCTCGGGCAGGGTGCCGCGGGCGATGCCCGCTGCGGCTGCGGCCGGGTCGAAGGCCATGGCGATATCGACCTCGCCGTCGGCCAGCAATTGCTGCTGGACGGATTCGTTTTCGGGAAAGGCCCGCCCGCCACGCCACAGGTTGGGGCGCAGGGCGTCGTACCAGTCCCACAGGGGGGCGGTGGCCGCGTCAAAGGCGGCATCGGTCACGGGGGCAAGCAGGGCCGGAAGATCGGGGGCCAACTCCAGCAGCGCCTGCTTGAGAAAGGTCGCCCCCATGAAATTGGCCGGATCTGGGTGGGTCATCCGGCCCGGGTTCGCGGCTGCCCAGTCCACGAAGGCCGCCATGCTCTCGGGCGGCGCGGAGACCCGGGCGCTGTCATGCATGAAGACGAACCGCGCCAGCCGCCAGGGGCTTTCCATGCCCTCGACCGGCACGGTGAAATCCAGCGTGGCGGGCGCACCGGGCGACAGGTCCAGATAGCGCGCATTGGGCAGCGCCTCGACGAAGGGACCGAACAGCAGGCCCTGTTCCTTCATCGACAGGAAGTTGGGCCCGTTGATCCAGATGAGATCGACCGATCCGCCCGCATCGCGCCCGGCGGCCCGCTCCGACAGAACCCGGGTCACGGCCTCGGCGGTGTCGCGCAGGCGCACATGCTCGATATCCACCCCATAGAGGCGCGCGGTCTCCTGCCCGACCTCGGCGATGAAGGCATTGGTGCGCGGATCGCCTGCCCAGGCGTTCCAGTAGACCGTCTGGCCACGGGCGGCGGCCCTTATGTCGTCCCACGACCGGCTTTCCGCCACTGCCCCTCCGGCCCCTGCAAGGGCAAGCGCCCCGGCAGCGGCCATGGCACGCAACGAAGCGGCGAAGGCGAAGGCCCGCCTTCGGGGGAATACGTCACGCATGTATGCTCTCCTGCTGCGACTCGCGGATCGGCCCAACCTAGCCAGACGCCCGGCGGGCCGCCACAAAACTGTCGCACATTCCCGCGAGCGCGCCTGCGGGACGGGCAGCGCCCGAACCTGTCTGCGACAGGCCCCCGGGCCACGGTGCCGCCGTTGACAGCCGCGCGGCGGGCGGCATCCTGTGCGCCTGTCGCGGAGTGATGGCCATGAGCACGATCGATATCCACCGCCTCGACGGGCCGGGGCTGCTGGCCCGGCTCGAGGCGCTGTCGGTGCTGCTGTCGGACAGCGTGGCCGCGGGCGCGGCGATCAGCTTCATGCACCCACTTCACGCCGCCGAGGCGCGGGCCTTCTGGCTTGAGGCGGTCATGCCCGAGGTGGTGGCGGGGCGCAGGGCGCTGCTGGTGGCCGAAGCGGGGGGCAGGCTGGCCGGAACCGTCCAGATGATCCCCGCACCGCAGCCAAACCAGCCGCACCGATGCGACATCGCCAAGATGATGGTGGCCCCCGCCTATCGACGCAGGGGCATCGGGCGCGCCCTGCTGGAGGCTGCCTGCGCCACCGCGCTGGAACAGGGCCGGACGCTGGCGGTGCTGGACACACGCACCGGCGACATCTCCGAGCGGTTCTACCGCGCCGCGGGCTTTGAGGTGGCGGGCAGCGTGCCCGATTACGCATGGGACGCAGACGGCCGCGCGCTTCATGCGACGACGTTCCTCTATCGCAGGCTTGGCCCGCACGGCGGATCACATCGCGCACAAGGCCGGCCCCCCTCCGGCTAGGCGGGAGGGGCACACGCCTCAGCTCCCCGGGGCGGACCCGGGGCTCCCGGCACCTTCGCCCTCGCCCTCGCCCGGGGGCGCGGAGAAGCTGTCGCGCAGGCGCAGATGCTCGTGGGAATGGGCGGCCTCGCCATGGGCATGGCGTTCCACCAGCCGCTCCACGGGAACAAGCGACAGCGCGCCATGGCGCACCCCGCGTTCCAGAAACAGCCCGTTGGCGAACCGTTCGATCGCGCCCACGCGGCCCTGCGCCACGATCACCTCCAGCGCCGCGCCATGATCCAGCGGCACCGACAGGGCAGCGATGGTGGCGTCGTGATGGGCCAGACGATGCTCGGCCAGCCTGCGGCCAAGATCCCGCCGGGCGCTCTCGACGGCGCAGCTCAGCACGCCGAGGCATTGGGCATCCTTGGGCGTGGGCCCCTCCAGCGCCCGGCGTAACAGATCGCGCAGCGTCTCGGAGCGGTTGCGCGCGCCCGTCTCCTGCATCAGTGCGTCGAGACGGGCCAACAGGTCGTCGTCGATGGTGATGGTGACGCGCTGCATCGCAATTCCTCCCGTGGCACGGGTCAGGGAAGCACCCCCCCGCTCCCCGCGCAAGGGTGGTGTCGGTGCCTGCTTCCAACCGGCACCGGCACGGGCTTGCGCGGGAGCGTCTTGCGGCGGCCCCGGGCCCCCGGCCGCACGACCGGTGCCGATCCACCGGGCAGCGGGCCGCGCCCATGCCCAGGAAACAGGCAGTTTTCCGGGCGCAACGAGGCGCGCGGGCAACGCCGGGCCGCTGCCCATGGACGAAGTATGATTTTCATATGAGGAATTCTTACCTTGGCGCGCGCAGGCCGCCCGACCCGTCACGGAGAATGCATGCCCGCATCCCTCTGCCGCCTTGCCTGCCTCATCGGCGCGGTGCTGGCGCTGCTGGCCGCGTCGTTTGCCACGACGCAGGCCCGCGCAGACACCCTCGTGGTCGCGGTCAGTGCCGACCCCGAGCATTTCAACCCGGGCATCACCACCGCCTCGCACACCCATGCGGTGGCCAATGCGCTGTTCAACGGGCTGGTGGCGAGGGACCGCGAGAACCGCCCGATCCCCGACCTTGCCACGGGCTGGACGATCTCGGAGGACGGGCTGCGTTATACCTTCACGCTGGCCGAGGCGCGCTGGCATGACGGGCGGCCCGTGACATCGGAGGATGTCCGCGTCAGCTTCGAGCGGGTGCTGCTGCCTCATCACGCCCGCACCGGGGCCAGCCTGCGCGAGCGGCTGGCGGCGGTCGAGACGCCCGATCCGCGCGTCGTGGTGCTGCGGCTGCACGCCCCCTATGCGCCCCTCCTGCAACAACTCGACGTGACCGAAGCCCCGATCCTGCCCGCGCATCTGTTTGCCGAAGGGGTGGCCACCGACAACCCCGCCAACCTTGCCCCCGTCGGCAGCGGGCCGTTCCGGTTCGTCCGCCACATCCGCGACGACATGGTCGAGATGGACCGCAATCCCGACTATTTCAAACCCGGCCTGCCCCGGGTGGAGCGGCTGGTCTTTCGCATCCTGCCCGATGCGCGCACCGCCCTTCTGGCCTATCAGGCGGGCGAGGTGGACGTGCTGCGCAGCATCACCGGGGCGGATACGCGCCTGCTGGCGGCGCGCGACGACACGGTGATCGAGGCCGTCACATCCGGTCCGGGGGGCGGCAATTGCGTGATGACGCTGGTCTTCAACCTCGACCGCCCCGCCCTGCGGAACGACGCGCTGCGCACGGCCATTGCCCATGCGACAGACCGCGCGCGCATGGTGGAGACGATCCACTTCGGCAGGGGCAGGGTGGCACGGGCACCCATCGCCTCGGGGATTGGCTGGGCCCATGACCCGGCCGCGCTGGCAACATACGCCCACGACCCCGCCCGGGCCGAGGCATTGCTGGAAGCGGCGGGCCTTGCGCGTGGGGCGGACGGGGTTCGGGCGCGCCTCGACATCGTGCATTTCCCGCAATTCCAGCGCCATGCCGACGCGCTGCGCCAGGACCTTGCCGCGATCGGCATCGCACTGGCCTCGCGCCCGCTTGACCGGGCGGCGACGGTCGAGGCGCTGTTCATGCGGCGCGATTTCGACACCGGGCTGGTGTCCTATTGCCACGGCCTCGACCCCGAGATCGGCTTTCGCCGCACCCTGGCCTCCGACGCGATCGGGCCGGTGCCCTTCTCCAACGGGGCGGGCTTCTCGGATGCGCGGGTGGATGCGCTGTTTGCCCGCGCCCTGCGCGAGACAGACCTTGATGCCCGCGGGGCAATCCATGCCGAGATCCAGGCCATCGCCGCCGCCGCCCTGCCCTATTGGTGGCTGGTGGAAACCGACAGCCTGAGCGCCTTTCGCGCCGAATGGGAGGGGTTCACCATGTGGTCGGGGCAATTCGCCGAATCCGCCCGGCGGCGCTGAGCGGGCATGGGGCGCGGGTTGGCGGCTCGAATCGCGGGGGCGGTTCTGACGTTCTGGGCCATCGCCTCGGGGCTGTTCGTCCTGATGCAACTGGCCCCCGGCGATGCCGCCCTGGCGCTGGGCGGAGATTTCCAGACGGCCCGGACGCTGGCCGCCGAGCAGGCGCGTCTGGGCACCGATGCGGGGCCGGGCGCGCGCTATCTGGACTGGATGCGGGGGCTTGTCCGGGGCGATCCGGGCCAGTCGCTGCAATACCGCGCCCCGGTCGCCCGGATCATTGCCGAGCGGCTGCCGGTCACACTGGCACTGGTTCTTCCGGCCTTTGTGCTGTCGGCACTGGCGGGCACCGGGCTGGCCCTGCGCGCGGCACGCGCGCCGGGCGGCACGGGCGACAGGCTGACCGCGCTGGCGGTGCTGACGCTCTACGCCTTGCCGGTCTATGCAGTGGCACATCTGCTGATCGTGATCTTCGCGCTGAACCTGGGCTGGCTGCCGGTCCAGGGCCTGAGGGACCTGCGCGCCCCGGCCACGGGCGGTGGCGCGGCTCTGCTGGACGCGGCACGCCATCTGGTGCTGCCGATCACGGCTCTGGCCAGCCAGCAGATGGCGCTGGTCTGGCTTGTCGTGCGGGCAGGCCTGCTGGAGGCGCGGGCCGCGCCGCATTTCGCGACCGCGCTGGCCAAGGGGCTGGCCCCCTCGGTCGCGCTGCGCCGCCATGCCCTGCCTCAGGCGGGGCTGGCGCTGGCCGCCGCCCTGGGCGCGCGCTTTGCGGGCCTGCTGACGGCGGCCACGCTCATCGAGGTGGTCTTCGGCCTGCCGGGGCTGGGTCGTCTGATGGTGCAGGCCGCGCTGGCACGGGACCATCCGCTGCTGCTGGGCTGCTTTCTGTGCGCGGTCCTGCTGACGCTTCTGGCCAATGCGGCGGCGGATGCCGCATGCCGTGGGCTCGACCCCCGGATCGGGATGCAGGGGCCATGAATGCGCCATCGCTCATGGCAGGCCCGCGACAATGGCGCAGGAGGCACCGGACGCCGGGGCAATCGGCGGGGCTTGCGGTGCTGGCGTTGCTGGCTCTTGCGGCACTTGCCGCCCCCCTTGCCTGCACGGGCGGGCCGCTGGCCGCCGTCGCGCCGCCCCTGATGCCGCCCGCACCCGGGCCCGACCCCGCGCTCTGGCTGGGCAGCGACGATCTCGGCCGCTCCGTGGCCTGCATGACCGCCTTTGGCCTGCGGGCCTCCTCCGTGGTGGCGACGGGGACCCTGGCGATCGCGCTTGTCGTCGGGCTGGGCACGGGCCTTGCCGCCGGGGCCGCAGGAGGATTTTGGGATGCGGTGCTCTCCCGGCTGATCGCCGCCTTTCAGGTGATCCCGCGCTTTCTGCTGGCGTTGGTCGTCGTCGCGCTGTTCGGCCCGTCGCTGATGCTGCTTGTTCTGGTGCTGGGTGCCACCTCCTGGACGCTGGTAGCCCGCATCGCCCGGGCCGAGGCGATGAGTCTGGGCCGACGGCCCTTTGTCCTGGCGGCGCATGCGCTGGGTGCCGGGCCGGGGCGGATCATCCTGCGCCATATCCTGCCCAACGCCCTGCCCCCGGTGCGCAGCGCGCTGCCGCTGGTCGCGGGCGGGGCCATTGCGGCCGAGGCGGGCCTGGGCTTTCTCGGCCTTGGCGCGCCCGAGGCCACAAGC
>JAFIEC010000161.1 GCA_020832725.1 Paracoccaceae bacterium
CCCCCCCCCCCCCCCCGGCGATCCTGTCATCCTGAACCTGCCGCGCGCGAACCCCTCTCAGGCATTCGCCTCGCGGATCTTGTCGGCGGCTTCCTTGTCATAGGTGACGCCCTTGGCTTCCAGAACCTGGTCAAGTTCGCCCGACAGGGTCATCTCGGTGATGATGTCACAACCGCCCACGAATTCGCCCTTCACATAGAGCTGCGGGATGGTCGGCCAGTCGGAGAAATCCTTGATGCCCTGGCGGATATCCTCGTCCGCCAGCACGTTCACATCGACATATTCGACGCCCATGTAGTTCAGCACCCCCGCCACACGGCTGGAAAAGCCGCATTGCGGCATGCTGCGGGTGCCCTTCATGAACAGCACAACGTCATTTGCCTCCACGGTTTCGCGGATACGGGCGGTGACGGTCTCGCTCATCTTTGCTGCCTTTCCTGGTGGCCTGCCCGGTTGCGCGGGCGGGAACGGGGTGGAGGATTGCGGGTCTCGACGCGCAGCGGCACCGGCTTGCGCCGCCCGCCGCCGGGACCGCCGGGGCCGCCGGAATCATCATCGTCGTCGCGGCGCAGGTTGGCGCGGATCAGCAGCACCGCAAGCACGATCAACAGAAGGAGGGCACCCCAGACCACCGGCTCAATCCGGCGCGCGGGTGGTGAGGGCGAGGGCATGCAGCTCTCCGGCGGGGCCATCCATCCGGCCCTTGAGCGCGGCATAGACCGCGCGCTGCTGGGCGACACGCCCGAGGCCGCGGAATTCCTCGGCCACGACCTCGGCTGCGTAATGGTTGCCGTCGCCTGCAAGGTCGCGGATGGTGATCTGTGCGCCTGGAAACGCCTCCCGAAGGAGCCTTTCGATTTCCGCAGCTTCCATCGCCATGTGCTGCTCTCCCATTCCTGAGCAAAATGATATGTAGACCGGGCGACACGGTCGCGCAAGGTCAGCCGCTGCCAAAGAGCCCCGGCAGCACACCACGCCAGAGCGCCGTCAACGCGGCCATGTGCGCTTGTGCCGTGCCCAGCCGCAGGGCCTCTCCGCCAAAGCGGCCAACGGGCCGGGCCGGCACCCCCGCCTCCTGCGCTGCGGCCAGAAGCGATGCCAGCGCCCCCTCCTCGATGGCCAGAAGATAGCGGCCCTGATCCTCGCCGAAGAACCAGGCCGTGTCGCCCGCCTCCAGCGCAAGGCCGGTTCCCGCCGCCGCCGCCATCTCGAACCCGGCCAGCGCCAGCCCGCCATCGGAGAGATCGCTCGCCGCCCGGATCGCCCCCGCCTGCGCCAGGACAAAGGCACCGTTGCGCGCCTCCTCCTCCAGATCGACGGGGGGCGGGGGGCCGTCCTCCCGCCCCCATGCCGCCCAGATCAGCGCCGAGGCCCCCATATGCCCGCCATCCCGGCCCAGCAGCACCGCCACATCGCCAGCCCGGGCCGGCCCGGTGATCATGTCGGCGTGGTCCGCGATCAGGCCCACCGCGCCGATGGTCGGCGTGGGCAGGATCGCCCGGCCCGCCGTCTCGTTGTAGAGCGAGACATTGCCTGACACGATCGGCATGTCCAGCGCCCGGCAGGCCGCCCCGCTCCCGCGGATCGCGCCGACCAGCTGGCCCATGATCTCGGGACGTTCAGGATTGCCGAAATTGAGGTTGTCGGTCGTCGCCAGCGGCCGCGCACCCACCGCGCAGAGGTTGCGGAAGGCCTCGGCCACGGCCTGCGCGCCGCCCGTCTCGGGGCAGGCCAGCACATAGCGCGGTGTCACATCCGAGGTGAACGCCAGTGCCTTTCTTGTGCCATGCACGCGCACCACGCCCGCGCCCAGCCCGGGGCGGCGCAGGGTGTCGGCACCCACGGCCCAGTCATATTGCTCCCAGACCCAGCCCTTGTGGGCATGGTCGGGATGCGCAAGCAGGACCTGCAGCGCCTCGATCGGGCCGATATCGGGCAGCGGGCCAAGGGGCGTGCGCGGCGGAGAGGCCACCCATGGGCGGTCATATTCCGGCGCCTCGCCCGACAGTGCCCTGAGCGGGAGGTCGGCCTTTACCCGGTTGCCGTGCAGCACCAGAAAGCGATCCTCGGCGATGGTCTCGCCGATCACGGCAAAGTCGAGGTCCCAGCGGGCGAAGATCTCCCGGGCCTCGGCTTCCTTTTCGGGGCGGAGCACCATCAGCATCCGCTCCTGGCTTTCGGAGAGCATCATCTCGTAGGCGCTCATCGCCTCCTCGCGGACAGGGACGCGGTCCAGCTCCAGCCGGATTCCAAGGCCACCCTTGTCGCCCATCTCCACCGCCGAACAGGTCAGGCCCGCGGCCCCCATGTCCTGGATCGAGATCACCGCCTCGGCCTCCATCAATTCCAGGCAGGCCTCCAGCAGGCGCTTTTCGGTGAACGGGTCCCCCACCTGCACGGTGGGGCGCTTCTCCTCAAGGCCCTCGTCGAACTCGGCCGAGGCCATGGTCGCGCCCCCCACCCCGTCGCGCCCCGTGCGCGCGCCCAGATAGACCACGGGCATGCCGACACCCGAGGCGGCGGAATAGAAGATGCGATCGCTGCGCGCGATACCGGCGGCAAAGGCGTTCACCAGGCAATTGCCGTCATAGGCCGGATGAAAGCGCATCTCGCCGCCGACATTGGGCACGCCAAAGGCATTGCCATACCCGCCGATGCCCGCGACCACACCCTGCACCAGATGGCGCGTGCGCGGATGTTCGGGCGCACCGAACGAGAGTGCGTTCATCGCTGCCATGGGCCGTGCCCCCATGGTGAACACATCACGCAGGATGCCGCCCACGCCCGTGGCCGCGCCCTGATAGGGCTCGATATAGGAGGGGTGGTTGTGGCTCTCCATCTTGAAGACCACGGCCAGACCGTCACCGATATCCACCACGCCCGCATTCTCTCCGGGGCCCTGGATCACCTGGGGCCCTTCGGTCGGCAGGGTGCGCAGCCAGCGCCGCGAAGACTTGTAGGAGCAATGCTCGTTCCACATCGCCGAGAAGATGCCGAGCTCTGTAAAGGTCGGCTCGCGCCCCAGAAGGGCGAGAACCCTTTCGTATTCGTCCGGCTTGAGGCCGTGGGCGGCCACGAGATCGGGCGTGATCGCGGGCTCGGGGGCAAGGCGGTCCTGCGGGGCGGTGTCTGCGGTCATGTCGCGATCGGGCACGGGGATCCTCCGGCTGTCGCCGCCTCCTAGCGCAGCCGGGTACGGCGGGAAAGAGCGCTCAGCGCCCGCCCTCTGCGGTATCGTCGGGCTCTTCGCCTTCGGCGCTCTCGTCCGCCCGGGCCGATATCGGCGTGGTGGGCGCGGCAACTTCCTCGGCAGCTTCGGCCAGCGATTCGGCGCGCGCGGCCAGTTCTCCCAGCGCATCCAGCGCCGATTGCGGAACCACCGGCACCTCCACCTTCTGGGGGGGGCGCGATTCGGCGGCGCTCGCCCTCGCTTCGGCGTCCTGCAGCAGGGCACGGGTGCTGCGCAGTTCCTCTTCGAGATCGGCTGTCTTGTCTGCCAGCATCAGCCCCGCCATCAGCAACATCCGCGGCTCGGGCAGACGACCGATCTGGGAGGCCAGCGCCTCCGCCTCGGTGTCGAGCATGCGCGCGGCGGTATGGAGGAAATGCTCCTCTCCCTCCTGACAGGCCACCTCGAAATTCCGCCCGCCGATGGTCACGATGACTTCAGGCATCGGTCCGTTCCTCCACCAACGGGCGCAGATCATTGAGGATCTGTTCGATTTCGTCGGCCTCTGCCGCCCTGATCTCGCGCAGCGCGTCAAGTTCTGCGCGCATGCCGCGGTCGATGGCATCCGGCGCGATTCCACCGGCACCCGCCTCGCGCAGCTCCGCGTTGATCTCGCGCAATTGCGCATTGAGCGAACGCATCCGCGCCAGTTGCGCGTCCTGGTTCTCGATTCGCTCCATCAGGCGCTCCACCTTCTGCGACAGGCGCGCCTCGGTCTCCTCTCGCCGCTCCCTCAGGCCCTGGACACGCCGACGCAGCACCGCATTGGCCGCACGCTCCGCCTCCAGCTCCGCGACCAGCGCGGTCGCGCCCGCCCTGCCGCTGCCGCTGCGCAGCGCCTCCAGAGCCTCCGACAGACGGTCGAGCGCATTGGCGATGCGCCGTTCCAGCTCCTCGATCTCGCTCATGCCTGATCCCCGCCAACATCTAGTTGTACCCACGCGGTGGGCCACCCGTTGTGGTGCCGATTGTGACAGCAAGCAGGGCGTCTGGGCAAGGCCGGATGCACTGGTCGCGCTTGATTCCCCCGCCCGCGCTGGCTAAGCCCCTGCCAGCGCCACCGGGCGGGGGGCCCGGCACGCGCGCCCAGTCAGCCCCCCGGAGGACGCCCCCATGGATATCTCAGCGCTTCGCGCCCGCCACCCCGACCATTGGGCCCGTGCCTGTGCCATCCGTGTGCTTGCGATGGATGCGGTGGAGGCCGCGAAGTCGGGGCATCCCGGAATGCCCATGGGCATGGACGATGTGGCGCCAGTCCTGTTCACGCAGTACCTGAGATTTGATTCGCAAGCACCTGATTGGCATGACCGCGACCGCTTTGTCCTGTCGGCAGGGCACGGCTCCATGCTGCTGTATGCGCTGCTGCATCTGACCGGCACTCCCGGCATGGGGATCGACCAGATCCGCGCCTTCCGGCAGTTGGGCGCGGCCACGGCGGGCCATCCGGAATATGGCCATGCGCCGGGCATCGAGACGACGACCGGGCCTCTGGGCCAGGGGCTGGCCAATGCCGTCGGCTTTGCCATGGCCGAGGAATCGCTCCGCGCGACCTTCGGGCCCCGACTTGTGGATCACCGCACATGGGTGATCGCAGGCGACGGCTGCCTGATGGAGGGGATCAGCCAGGAGGCGATCGGCCTTGCCGGCCGGCAGAAACTGGGTCGCCTGATCGTGCTGTGGGACGACAATGACATCTCCATCGACGGTGCGATTTCGCTGTCGGACATCACCGACCAGCGCGCGCGTTTCGCCGCCTCGGGCTGGCATGTCGTGGCCTGTGATGGCCATGACCCCGAAGACATCGCCCGCGCAATCGATGAGGCGCTGGCCAGCCCGTTGCCGAGTCTGGTTGCCTGCCGCACCACAATCGGCCTTGGCGCGCCCACCAAGGCCGGCAGCGCCAAGGCGCACGGCTCTCCGCTGGGTGCCGAAGAGATCGCCGCGACCCGTGCCGCCTATGGATGGGAGCATCCGCCCTTTGTCATCCCCGACGACATCGGTACCGCATGGCTGGCGGCGGGCCGCCGCGGGGCGCCTGCGCGCGCCGAATGGCAGAGGCATCTGGAGGCCCTGCCCGAAAGCCGCCGGAGCGAGTTCCTGCGCCGCATGACCGGAGAGGCGCCGCGCCGTCTGGCGGCGGTGATCTCGCGCGTGAAGCGCGCGGCCTCGGCCGATCTGCCCCGCCGCGCCACCCGTGCCGCCAGCGAAGAGGTGCTGCGCGCGGTCAACCCGGTGATGCCCGAGACGATGGGCGGCTCGGCCGACCTCACCGGCTCCAACAACACGCTGACGCCCGATCTGGGCATCTTCTCGCCCGAGAACCGCAAGGGCCGCTATGTGCATTACGGCATCCGCGAGCATGGCATGGCTGCCGCGATGAACGGCATGGTTCTGCATGGCGGGATCCGTCCCTATGGCGGCACGTTCCTGTGCTTTACCGATTACGCGCGGGGGGCCATGCGGCTTTCGGCGCTGATGGGGGTGCCGACGGTCTATGTGATGACCCATGATTCCATCGGCCTTGGCGAGGACGGCCCGACCCACCAGCCGGTGGAGCATCTGGCCATCTGCCGCGCCACGCCCAACACCCTGACCTTCCGTCCCTGCGACACGGTGGAGACGGCAGAAGCTTGGGAAATCGCCCTCACACAGACCGGGCGGCCTTCGGTTCTGGCGCTTTCGCGTCAGGCACTGCCGACGCTCCGCACCCGCCACAGCGCCCGCAACCTGACCGCCAATGGCGCCTATGTGCTGGCCGAGGCAGAGGGGCGGCGGCGTGTCATCCTCATGGCGACCGGCTCGGAGGTGGAAATCGCGATGGCCGCTCGTGACATGCTTCAAGCCAATGGCATCGGCACGCGGGTGGTCTCCATGCCCTCGTGGGAGCTGTTCGCCGAAGCTGACGAGAGCTGGCGGCGCAAGGTGCTGCCCTCGGGACCGGTCCGCGTTGCGGTCGAGGCGGCGGGCCGGATGGGATGGGACCGCTGGCTGTCCGGAGAGCGCGGCAGCGAACGCAAGTCGGCCTTTGTCGGCATGGAGGGCTTTGGCGGCTCTGCCCCTGCCCCGGAGCTCTATGCCCATTTCGGCATCACTGCCGAGGCCGTGGCAACGCGCGCCGAGGCGCTGCTCTAGGGCGCGCGATTGCCCGCGCGCGCGTGCGGGTCTATAGACGGACAAGTGCCAAAGGAGGAGCGCATGACCATCAATGTGGGCATCAACGGCTTTGGCCGGATCGGGCGGTGCACGCTGTCAGCCATCATGGAAAGCGGGCGGGACGATATCCGGGTGGTGGCGCTGAATGCCACGGGGCCGGTGGAGACCTCAGCGCACCTTCTGAAATACGACAGTGTTCACGGGCGCTTCGCGGGCGTTGTTGATGTGCGCGATGGCGCGCTTGATCTTGGCTACGGGCCGCTGCGCATGTTCTCCACCTACGACCCTGGCAATCTTGACTGGGAGGGGGTCGATGTCGTGCTGGAATGCTCGGGCAAGTTCAACGATGGCCACAAGGCCGCCATCCACAGGGAGCGCGGTGCCGCGCGGGTGTTGATCTCTGCCCCGGCCAGGAATGTCGACAGGACCATCGTGATGGGCGTGAACGACGCCACGCTTGTCCCCGGTGACCGGATGGTCTCCAATGGCTCCTGCACCACCAACTGCCTTGCCCCTGTCGCAAAGGTGCTCAATGATTCCATAGGGATAGAGCGGGGAGTGATGACCACCATCCACGCCTATACCGGCGACCAGCCCACCCACGACCGCCGCCACGACGACCTGTATCGCGCCCGGGCGGCAGCGATGAGCATGATTCCCACCTCCACCGGGGCCGCGCGCGCGCTGGGAGAGGTGTTGCCGGAGCTTGCCGGGAAGCTGGACGGCACGGCACTGCGGGTGCCCACGCCGAATGTCTCGGCGGTGGACCTGACCTTCGAGGCAGGCCGCGCGACAAGCGTCGAGGAAATCCATGCCCTGATGAAGGCTGCAGCGGACGGGCCGATGCGCGGCATCCTCGGCTTTGACGAGGCGCCAAAGGTGTCGATCGACTTCAACCACACCACCGAAAGCGCGATCTATGCCCCGGCCCAGACAAAGGTAGTGGGCGAACGTCTGGTGCGGGTGCTGGCGTGGTATGACAATGAATGGGCCTATTCCGTGCGCATGGCCGATGCGGCCGTGGCACTGGGCAGACTGGGCTGACCGGGAGCGGACGTGGATAACCGCACCGCCCTTGTCCTTGCGGTAGTGCTGGTGGCAGCGGCCGTGGCGGATGCGGTGTTCAACGACGCGGACGTATTGCTGTTTCTGGCCCGGCAGATCATACGCCTGTCGGAGTGGATGGCTTTCTGGCGCTGAGGGGCGGCATGCGGATTGCGACGTTCAATATCAACGGGATCAAGGCCCGGCTGCCCCGCCTGCTGGACTGGCTGGACGAGGCGCGCCCGGATGTCGCGCTGCTGCAGGAGCTGAAATCCGTCGATGAGGGCGTGCCACACGAGCCCTTTGAGGAGCGGGGCTATTCCATCGCCACCCATGGGCAGAAAAGCTTCAACGGCGTTGCGGTGCTGGCGCGGCTTGGACTGGAGGATGTGGTCTGCGGCCTGCCGGGAGACCCGGAGGACGTACAGGCCCGCTGGATCGAGGCGACAATCCCCGGGGGCAAGGTGCCGGTGCGGGTCTGCGGATTGTATCTGCCCAACGGCAACCCCGCCCCGGGGCCGAAGTTCGACTACAAGCTGGCCTGGATGGCACGGATGGAAACCCGTGTCCGGGAGCTTCTGGCGCTGGAGGAGGTCACGGTTTTCGCTGGTGATTACAACGTGATCCCACAGCGTGCTGATGTTGCGCGCCCCGATGCCTGGGGCGAGGATGCGTTGTTTCGTCCCGAAAGCCGGGCCGCCTTTTTCCGGATGCTGCACCTTGGGCTGACCGATGCAATCCGGGCCCGCCACCCGGAGCCGGGGCTCTATACCTTCTGGGATTATCAGGCCCGCGCATGGGAGCGGGATGACGGGATCCGGATCGACCACATCCTGCTCAGCCCGCAGGCCGCCGACCTGATGGTGGATTGCGGCATCGACCGGGTGCAGCGGGAACTGGAAAAACCCTCTGACCATGTACCGGTATGGGTCGAGCTTGATATCTGAAATCAGCTGATGACTGTAATATTCGGGTTATCAACCGTTTTCGTCACATCTACGCCATAGAGCCAGTCAAAGCGAGAGAGTGGCAGTCCGGGGAACAGCGCCCCGCCCATCCCCAGTACTGCATGCGCCCCCAGCCGGAGCACCGGGTTCGACAGATGATACAGCCAGGCGTTGCGATTGGCGGCGTCCACGATGCGCCCTACCCGTTCGGCGCGGATTTTCTCGTAATCATTCCAGGCATTTGCGATGCTGTCCTGACCCGTCATGCAGGCGGCCAGCACCCAGGCATCCTCGAATGCCATATTGGCCCCCTGGGCCAGAAACGGCAGTGTCGGGTGCACCGCATCGCCCATCAGCACCACACCGCCCCGTGACCAGCGGGCGGGGACCTCATGGCGGAACAGCCCCCAGAGATTGCAGGCCGTCACTTGCCCCAGGATCGCCTGCCAACGCGGCCCGAGCCCGGCAAAGGCCGCGCGCAATGCGTCCGGGTCACCCGGCAGGGACCAGCCTTCCTCGGTCCAGCCCGCCCGGGCCTCCACCGCCACGATATTGAGAAGCTGACCGCCCCGAAGCGGATACAGGACCAGGTGGCGCCCCGGGGCCATCACCACGGTGACGGTGCCCGGCTCCAGCCCGCCATCGCCCGGCACCAGCGCACGCCATGCCACCTGCCCGGTAAAGCGCGGCGCGGCCCCCGGGGCCACGGCGGCTCGGGCCACGGAATGCAGGCCATCGGCCCCCACGACCACGCCACATTCCTCGGGTGCGCGCCCGGCGATCTGCAGCCGCGCACCCGCCTGCAGAGGCTCAACCGCCTCGACCTTGCACCCAAGATCCAGAACAACGCCTGAATCGCGGCAGGCCCGCGCGAGTTCGGCCAGAAGATCGGCCCTGTGCACAAAGATATACGGAGCAGTGTTGCCATGCTGCGCGAGGGACAGATCAAGCCGGGTAACCCGCCGCCCCCGCCTGTGTTCACGCAGATCCACCGCGCGGGCGTGGGTGCCGATCCGCTCCAGCGCCGGGGCCAACCCCAGCGCGCACAGCACCGCCGCCCCGTTGGGAGAGACCTGAATGCCCGCACCTACCTCGGTCAGTTCGGGGGCCTGTTCCAGAACCCGCACGGCCCGGCCCGCCCGGGCCAGCGCCAGGGCAACGCACAGCCCGCCCAGGCCCGCGCCAAGCACGGTGATCTGTTCTGCGGGCCCCGGCATCGGGGCGCTCAGCTGTCGCGGTGCACGCGCTCGTTGCGCTCGTGACGCTCCTGCGCCTCCAGGCTGAGGGTGGCGATGGGGCGCGCATCCAGCCTGCGCAGCGAGATCGGGTTGCCCGTGTCCTCGCAATAGCCGTAGGTCCCGTTCTCGATCCGGCGCAGGGCGGCATCGATCTTGGACACCAGCTTGCGCTGACGATCGCGGGTGCGCAGCTCCAGCGCGCGGTCGGATTCCTCGGAGGCACGGTCGGCGATGTCGGGAAGGTTGCGCGCGCCGT
Source organism: Paracoccaceae bacterium (assembly GCA_020832725.1). Classification (GTDB taxonomy): domain Bacteria; phylum Pseudomonadota; class Alphaproteobacteria; order Rhodobacterales; family Rhodobacteraceae; genus JAFIEC01. The sequence continues at coordinate 9,868 of JAFIEC010000161.1, forward strand.
TCTGCATCCCCTCGATCGTCTCGCGCCCGTCGGCCAGAAGCTCTGCCTTCCAGGCAAGCAGCTTGCGCCTGAAATACTCAAGCTGCCTGTCGTTCATGAAAGGCTCGTCTTCGGCCGGGCGATAATCCTCGGGCAGGAAGGTCTCGACTTTCATGGCTGGCTTCCCCGTGTTCATGTTTTCTTGGCACCACTCCCGGGTTGCAGGCCACGAGTCGACCGCCCCGGCTGCGTGGCGTCCGGATAACCCAAGCCCCCGTCCATGTCACGTACCAAGTGCCTGCCCGGGTGCCCCCCCGATGGCTTGCGGGGCGGACGGGGCGTGATAGATGTGGGATCGGGCAGAACGCGGCAAGGCAGGGCATCATGCGATTTTCGGGTACGGATTCCTATGTGGCGACGGATGACCTCACCATGGCCGTCAACGCCGCCATCGCATTGGAGCGGCCACTTCTGGTGAAGGGAGAGCCGGGCACCGGCAAGACCGAGCTTGCCCGACAGGTCTCGGAAAGCCTCGGGCTGCCGATGATCGAATGGTCGGTGAAATCGACCACCCGCGCGCAGCAGGGCCTGTACGAATACGACGCCGTCAGCCGCCTGCGCGACAGCCAGCTTGGCGACCCGCGGGTCAGCGATATCGGCAATTATATCCGCCGGGGCAAGTTGTGGGATGCCTTTGCCGCCGAGGGCAAGGTCGTGCTGCTGATCGACGAGATCGACAAGGCCGATATCGAGTTTCCAAACGATCTGCTGCAGGAACTCGACCGGATGGAGTTTCATGTCTACGAGACCGGACAGAGCGTGCGCGCCCGCCACCGGCCCATCGTGATCATCACCTCCAACAACGAAAAGGAACTGCCCGACGCCTTCCTGCGGCGGTGCTTCTTTCACTACATCCGCTTTCCCGACCGCGAGACGCTGGAGCGGATCGTTCAGGTGCATTTCCCCGACATCAAATCCGCCCTCGTGTCGCAGGCGCTGACCCGTTTCTACGAACTGAGAGAGACGCCGGGCCTGAAGAAAAAGCCCTCCACCTCGGAGGTGCTGGACTGGCTCAAGCTGATTCTGGCCGAAGATCTGGCCCCCGAAGATCTCAAGGGCGATGGCCGCTCGCTTCTGCCGAGGCTGCACGGAGCCCTTTTGAAGAACGAGCAGGACGTGCACCTGTTCGAGCGGCTGGCCTTTCTGTCGCGCCGGGACGCAAGATGAGTCTGCGCGCATTTCTGGCCGTGGCGCTGGTGGTGGCGCTTGCGGCCTGCGCGCCGCCGCCACCCGGTGCCGGAGGCGCGCCCACGATTGCCGACAGGCGCGCGGGCAGTGCCGACCCGCTGCCGCCTGCGCGGCGCTTTGCAGAAGATCGCGCGCCGCCGTGGCGGGCGCGGCCCAATGCCGAGCTGGCGCAGGATTTCGAGCATCTGTTCTTCTTTCTTGAAAGTGGGCGGGAACTGCCTGTCTTCACCCGGTTCGAGGGCCCGGTGCAGGTGGCCTTCTCGCGCCCGGCCCCCTCGGAGGTGCGCCGGGAGCTGGAGACTCTGGTTGGCCGGATCCGTCGCGAGGCGGGTATCCCGCTGAGCATCGCCGCAGATGGCGCGGATGCACAGATCATGGTCGCGCTTGTCCCGCGTGAGGCGCTGCGCCGCGCGGTGCCCCAGGCCGCCTGCTTCGTGGTGCCGAGGGTGGGCTCCTGGCAGGAATTCCTGAGCAACCGTCGCGGTGCCGTGATCGACTGGACGACCCTCAAGGTCCGGGAGCGTGCCCTGCTGGTGGTGCCTGCGGATTCCGGCCTTCAGGAAATCCGCGACTGCCTCCACGAGGAGTTGGCCCAGGCGCTGGGGCCGCTGAACGATATCTACGGTATCGCCGATTCGGTGTTCAACGACGACAACGTCCAGGGTGTTCTGACGCGGTTCGACATGCTGATGCTGCGGGCCGCCTATGCGCCGGAGTTGCGCTCGGGCATGACGCGCGAGCAGGTGCGCAGCCGGCTGCCGGCGATCCTGGCGCGCATCCACCCTTCGGGCGAGGGGATGGGGGCCGCCCAGCAGCGCCGCCCCGATCCCCGCAACTGGACCCGGGCGATCGAGACCGCGATGAGCCCGGTCGGCACCCATGGCCGCCGCCTCGGGGCCGCGCGTGAGGCGGTCCGGCTGGCGCAGGCCGAGGGCCTCACCGACCACAGGCTGGGCTTTTCGCTCTATGTGCATGGCCGCCTGCTGGCCGGGGTGGACCGCGCGGCGGCCCGGCGCACGATGCTGCAGGCCGAGCAGGTCTATATCCGCACCCTTGGCCCGCGCAGCCAGCATCGCGCCTTTGCTGCGGCGCAACTGGCGCTGCTGGCGGCGGTGTCGGGCGACGGAGAGGTGGCGCTGGGCCATATCGAGGTTGCCATGCCCGGTGTGCTTGAGGGGCGCAATGCCGCCGTACTGTCAACGCTTCTGATGCTGCGGGCGGAGTTGCTGGAACAGCAGGGCCGGGAGACCGAAGCGGCGGCGGCGCGGCTCGACTCGCTGGGATGGGCGCGATATGCCTTCCCGTCCGATCGGGCGGTGCGGGCGCGACTGTCGGAGGTGGCCGCGCTGGTGGCCCGGGGCGAAATCAGGATGGAGAGCTGATGCTGATCTTGACGGGCTTTGTGCTGGGCGCCCTGCTGGGATACCGCGCCGCACATCGGCGCGGGGGCAACACCCTCGACAAGGCGCAATACGCCGGGGTGTGGGGAATTGGCGGAGCGATCCTTGGCCTCTTCGCCACCCTTGCCCTGGGCCATGCAGGCATCGGGGGCCTCTAGGCCATGTTCCTGCCCTTCCTCGAGCGGCTGCGCCAGAATCGGGTGCCGGTGTCGCTCAGGGAATACCTGACCTTTCTGGAAGCCATGCGTGCCGGCCTTGCCCTCTACGATGTCGAGGGTTTCTATTTTCTGGCGCGTACAGCCCTGGTCAAGGACGAGCGCCACATCGACCGCTTTGACCGCGCCTTCGGAGAGGCCTTTTCCGGGCTCGACAAGCTGAGCGCGGCCGATGTGCTGGAGGCGCTCGACCTGCCCGAGGACTGGCTGCGCCGACAGGCCGAGAAACATCTCAGCCCCGAGGAGCGTGCCGAGATCGAGGCCCTGGGCGGCTTTGACAAGCTCATGGAGACGCTGCGCAAGCGGCTGGCCGAACAGAAGGAGCGCCATCAGGGCGGCTCCAGATGGGTGGGCACGGCGGGCACCTCGCCCTTTGGTGCGTGGGGATACAACCCCGAAGGCGTGCGCATCGGCCAGACCGAAAGCCGCCACAAGCGCGCGGTCAAGGTCTGGGACAGGCGGGAATTCCGCAACCTCGACGACCGGGTGGAACTGGGCACCCGCAACATAAAGGTGGCGCTGCGCCGCCTGCGGCGCTGGGCGCGCGAGGGGGCCCATGAAGAGCTGGACCTCGACGGCACGATCCGCTCCACCGCCGAGCAGGGTTGGCTGGATGTGCGCACTCGCCCCGAGCGGCGCAATGCGGTGCGGGTGCTGGTGTTTCTCGATGTCGGCGGCTCGATGGACCCCCATGTCCGGGTGGTGGAGGAATTGTTCTCGGCCGCGCGGGCCGAGTTCCGGCATCTGGAGCACTGGTATTTCCACAATTGCCTCTACGAGGGCGTCTGGCGCGACAACCGCCGCCGCAGGGCCGAGCAGGTGCCGACCTGGGAGGTGATCAACACCTATGGCCCGGGCTGGAAATGCATCTTCGTGGGCGATGCCTCCATGAGCCCCTACGAATTGATCCAGCCCGGCGGCGCCTCGGAGCATTGGAACGCCGAGCCCGGTGCCCTGTGGCTGTCCCGGGCGCGGGAGCACTGGGCCGATGCCCTCTGGATCAATCCGGTGCCGGAGCAATACTGGCCCTATACCGAGACGATCGGGATGATCTCGCGCATCTTCGAGGGGCGGATGGTGCCGATGACCCTGGAAGGGCTGGAGCGCGGCGTGAAGCTGCTCAGCCGTTAGGGTCCGGTTCGGCCCCGCCCCCGCCAGCGCGATCCAGCACCGACATGACCGCCCGTGCCGCCCGCAGGCCCGGGGCCTCGCCGCCCGCCCCCAGCCGCGTCATCGTCACCCGTGCCGCCTCGATCTGGGCGGACCGGGCAGGCCCGTCGTCCAGCACTGCAGCCAGCGCGGGGGCGATGGCCTCGGGCCGGCAGTCCCGCCCGATG
>JAFIEC010000162.1 GCA_020832725.1 Paracoccaceae bacterium
GCGGGAGCAGGACGGGGCACAGGTGCTGTGCGGGTGGCTGCGGGAATGGCGCTGGCGGCTGCCGCGGGGCTTCTGGTGACGCTGGCGCTGCTTGATCTGTTTCCCGTCGCACTGGCGGTGGGTGTGGCGGCGGCGGCAACCATGGGGGCCTCGGGCCTGGTGGCTCTGGGCGGGGCGCTGGTTCTGGGGGCCGCACTTGCAGGATTGCCCGGAACGCTTGTGGCTCTGGCCGGGGCGGGCGGTGCCGCGCTTCTGGCCCGGAGCGGGCAAGCGGGCGCAGCACGGTCAGGCCTTGTCATCTATGGCATCTTCGCCCTGCCCCTGATGGCCGCGCTTGCAGCCCCCGATATTCCCGTGGCGGACCATCGGGCCCTGTTCCTTGCCTTGACCCTTCTGCCGCTGTGCGGTGCGGTCCTTGTCGGGCTGGGCTGGGCCCTGTCGCTGGCCCTGCTGCGCCGCAGCACCGAGGGGCGGGCCGGGGCCCTGCGCGCCATGGGCTGGACGATGGCCGCACTGCTGGCGGCGACGGTCATGGCCCTTGCGAAAGGTGCAGCCCTGGTCGTGCTGCTGGCGACGACCAGCCTTGTCGGCGGAACCGGGGTGATCCGGGCCGACGCGCTGCTGTCGGCGCTGATGGCCGACCCGGCGGGCCATGGCTGGCTGATCGCGCTGGTCATGCTGCCGGTCCTGCCGATCGTTGTGCATCTGCTGATCGTCCTGACCGGGGTGCAGGGCCTGTGGCCCCTGCCCGTCCGCCACACCGTCGCCGCGCGGATCGAGACCAGCCCGGACAGCCCCGGCGCGGCGCTTGGCGCAGGACTGGGGCTGGCCCTCTTGTGGGCGCTCCCGCTGCTGGCGATAGCCGCCGGCCTGTGGGGCCTGTGGTCTGGGCTTGGCCCCGCCCTGCACGCCATGCTGGGCCAGTATCTGGCAGCGCTGGAGATGATCGCGGCACGGGGGGCGCCCTGAGTCTTCGGGATTGCCCTGCCCGGCACGGGGCGCTAGCTCTCGGCCATGAACAAGCCCCTGCATCTGATCAAGCTGTGCGTCGGAATCGACTCGGTCGAGGCGCTGGCCGCGTGGCAGGCGCAGCGGGCGTCGGAACAGCCCGGCTGGCATCCCACCCATGTCACGCGCATGTGGCCCCGCCGCGCCGAGGAGGTGCTGGCAGGCGGATCTCTCTATTGGGTGATCCGTGGCAACGTGCTGGCCCGGCAGCGCATCCTGGCGCTGGAACCGCGAGAGGGGGCCGACGGCGTGCGCCGCTGCGCGATCCGGCTGGAGCCGCAGCTTGTGCTCACCCGGACAGCGCCGCGTCGGCCGTTTCAGGGCTGGCGCTACCTCGAGGCCGCGGATGCGCCCCCCGATCTCGGGCCGGCGCGGGGTGACGAAGCACCCCTCCCCCCTGCCCTGCAATCGGCGCTGGCGGATATCGGGGTGCTCTAGGGGGCCACGGCACGCGTGCCGCCCCTATCCGCCTCCCTCGCCCGCCGATACGCCCAGGCGTGCCGAAAGCGCCGATAGAGCGGCACATGCAGCGGCATCCCATTCGGCCAGCCGCGCGCGGAACAGTGTGGCCTGTGATCGCAGGATCAGCCCGTCCTCGAGAATGCGCAGATGATTGGCGCGCAGCGTCTCTCCGGTAGAAGTGATGTCGGCGATCGCCTCGGCGGTGCCGTTGCGCACGGTGCCCTCGGTCGCGCCCTGGCTGTCGGCCAGCTGATAATCGGCAACGCCCCTCTCGCGCAGGAAGTCACGGACCAGCACATGGTATTTCGTCGCGATCCGCAGCCGGAAGCCGTGGCGCGCGCGAAACGCCGCCGCCACCGCGTCGAGATCGTCAACGCTGGTCACGTCGACCCAGAAATCCGGCACCGCCAGCACCAGATCGGCATGGCCGAAGCCCAGGGGGGCCACTTCCTGCACCGCCGCATCCCATGCAGGGATCGTCTCGCGCACCAGATCGGTGCCGGTGACGCCCAGATGGATGCGTCCCGCCGCCAGCTCGCGCGGGATCTCGGCTGCGGACAAAAGCACCAGCTCCGCCCCCGCAAGCCCGTCGATCCTGCCCGAATATTCGCGCTCCGCCCCGGTGCGGGCCAGACGCACCCCACGCGCGGCAAACCAGGCAAAGCTCTGTTCCTGCAGCCGCCCCTTGGAGGGCACACCCAGACGCAGGGTCATTGCGCGCCCCCCCGCTCCAGCGCAGCCAGAAGGCCCGGGCGGATCACCCCGCCGATCGCGGGAATGCCGCCCCCCGCCCCCAACGCCCGGGTCAGCGCATCATAGCGCCCCCCCGTGGCGACGGGTGGCCAGTCGGGATGCCCGGGCGCGGTGAAGCCGAAGACGAAACCGTCGAAATATTCCTGCGTGGTGCGCCCGTGGGTGGCCTCGAAGGGCAGCGCCTCGGGCGCGATCCCGCAACGCGCCAATGCGTCGAGCCGCGCCTCGATGCGCCCTGCCGCGGCCGAAAGGGGGGGCAGCGCCCCCTCCAGCCGACGAATTGCCGACAGGGCCTCGGGCGCGGGTCCGCGCACCTCCATCAGCGCCTCCAGCGCGGCCACCTGCGCGGCGGGAATGGGCGGTTGTGCCGCATCCTCGGCCAGTGCCTGCAGCCGGGCCGCCACCTCCTGTGCGGCGCGCAGACCGATCTCGGGCCCTGCCCCCGTGATCAAAGCCTCCGGCCCTGCCTGTTCCAGCCTTGCCAGCAGGGACGCCCGGACCTCGGGAAGGGGGGTTCGGCCACCAAAGCGGTCGAGCAGCCGGCGAAAGCGGGCGGGCCGCCATATGTGGCGGGCAAGGGCGGCCTTGCGCGCAGGGCTGGTTTCCAGTCCCGCCACCGCCGCTGCCAGCAGCCCGGCATCACCGGTGGCCGCGCGCAGCCCCCGGGGTGCCAGCAATTCGGAGAACAGCGCAAAGACCTCGGCATCGGCGGCGGCGGGATCGTCACGCTCGAACAGCTCATATCCCACCTGCAGATATTCCCGGGGCCGGGTCGAGCCGGGCTCCTGCCGGCGGAACACCGGGCCAAGATAGGTGTAGCGCGCAGGCTCTGCCCCCTCGCGCATATGCGCCTCGACCACCGGCACGGTGAAGTCGGGCCGCAGCATCATCTCGCCCAGGCCGGGGTCCGAGGTGACATAGGCCCGCGCACGGATATCCTCGCCGTAAAGATCGAGCAGCGTGGCGGCGGGCAGCAGGATCGGGGCCTCGACGGGTACCGCGCCGAGGGCCGCGAAGCGCGCCAGAAGCGCCTCGCCAAGGGCGCGGCCTGCTGCGGCCGATTCCGGCGCGGACAGGACCTGGCCGTCGCCCTCAGCCATCGTGGCGCGAGAGGATGGCCCGGACCCCCTGCACGAGTTCGTCGCGCAGCACCTCGGTCTGGGCGGGCTGGGACTTCCATTCCTCGAGGCTGGCCCCTTCGGCCATGGCGGCCCCCAGCACCAGATCCTTGAGCTGCACCACGCCGCGTGCGGCCTCGTCGCCACCCTGGATGATGGCAACGGGGCTGCCGCGCCGGTCGGCGTATTTGAGCTGGTTGCCGAAATTCTTGGGGTTGCCCAGATAGACCTCGGCGCGGATGCCTTTAGCGCGCAGCTCCTGCGCCATGGCCATGTAGTCGCCCATCCGGTCGCGGTCCATCACCGTGACGATGACCGGGCCCCGGGCCGGGCGGGCGCTGCCGCTGCGGGCGCGGAGCGCGGCCAGCAGCCGGTCGACGCCGATGCTGACGCCGGTGGCGGGTACCGACTGGCCGGTGAAGCGCTTGACCAGATCGTCATAGCGCCCGCCGCCGGCGACGGACCCGAACTGGCGCGGCTTGCCGTCGTCGCCGGTGATCTCGAAGGTGAGTTCGGCCTCATAGACCGGGCCGGTGTAATAGCCGAGGCCACGGACGAGGGAGGGGTCGATGCGCACTCGGTCCCCAAGATACCCCTGCGCCTGCAGGAGGCCCGACAATTCCTCCAACTCTGCGACGCCCTCAAACCCTACAACACTCGTGCCGGTAATGTCGCGCAGGTAGGAGAGAATGCGGCGCTCCCAAATCTGGTAAACCTCCGGTGGAAAAATCCAATCAGGGTCGATAACGAACTCTGGCGATACACAATACCGCGCTTGATCGAGGCTACGTGCCCGTTCCGGGTGTCCTTCTTTACGGGCATTCGTCGCTTCTTCGGCAAGCTGCCGTTGGACTTCGCTGAACGCATTTACAAAGGAAATGATCTTGTCTGCCTGAGACGGCGAAAGCCCCGCCCCCTTGGTGAAATCCCCGCTCTCGTCCTTGCGCCCCGCGCCCAGCAGGGCGCGCACGCCCTCGACGCCCAGACGGTCCAGCTTGTCGATGGCGCGCAGCACGATGCCGCGCGCGGCGGCTAATTTCTCCGGGGCGGCGGGGTCCAAGAGGCCCGCCACTTCCAGCACCCCGTTGAGCACCTTGCGGTTGTTCACCCGGATCACGTAATCGCCACGGGCGATCCCTGCGGCCTCCAGCGCGTCGGCCAGCATCGCGCATATCTCGGCATCCGCCGCGACGGAGGGC
>JAFIEC010000193.1 GCA_020832725.1 Paracoccaceae bacterium
CTGGCCGATATAGACACCCATGCCCAGCACCGCGCCCTCGCGCACGATCACGCCTTCGACCACCTCCGAGCGCGCACCGATGAAGCAATTGTCCTCGATGATGGTGGGGCCTGCCTGCATCGGCTCCAGCACACCGCCGATGCCGACGCCGCCCGACAGATGCACGTTGCGCCCGATCTGCGCGCAGGAGCCCACGGTGGCCCAGGTATCGACCATCGTGCCCTCGCCCACATAGGCGCCCAGGTTGACGAAGGACGGCATCAGGACCGCGCCGGGCGCGATATAGGCGGAACGTCGCACCACGCAGTTGGGCACTGCGCGGAAACCGGCTTCACGCCACTCTGTCGGGCCCCAGCCCTTGAACTTCGAATCCACCTTGTCCCACCAGCCGCCCCCCTGCGGCCCGCCGGCATGCGGCTCCATGTCCTTGAGGCGGAAACCCAGAAGGACCGCCTTCTTGGCCCATTGGTTGACGTGCCAGCTGCCGTCCGCCTGCCGCTCGGCCACACGAAGCAGGCCGCTGTCCAGCGCATCGAGGGTCGCCTCGACGGCATCGCGGGCAGGCCCGGTGGTTTCGGGCGTGATCGTGTCGCGGGCCGCCCAGGCGGCCTCGATCGCGGCTTCGAGTTCTGTGTTGGAATGGGTCTCGGGCATGCGCTCCCCCGGTGTTCGGTTGATGGATGCTGGCGATCCGGCCCGCGAGGCTATAGACGCGGGAAAGCGTCCGCGCAATCCGCCCCGGAGGAACCGATGGAAGACTATCCCGGCATACATCCCTTTCGCCGCTCCCGTCAGGATCGGGATATCGCCCGGCGCACCCCGGACACGCCGCAGACGCGGGCGCCTGCCTATCGGCTTGCCTTCGACGATCCGGAGTTCCTTGCCCGCGAGGAATTGCGCCCGGTGCGGCTGCAGCTGGAATTGCTCAAGCCCGAGATGATGATGGCGGAGTATGGCATCACGTCCACCGTGGTGCTGTTTGGCGGGGCGCGCATCCCGGCTCCGGACGAGACAGCGCAGGCCGAGACCCCGGTGCTGGCCGAGCTTGCGCATTATTACGAGGTCGCGCGCGACTTCGCCCGCCGCATCACCGAGCGCAGCGTGGCCGGCGGCTGCTGCGACTGGGTGATCGTGACGGGGGGCGGCCCTGGCGTGATGGAGGCCGGCAACCTCGGCGCTGCCGAGGCGGGGGGCGTGTCCATCGGGCTGAATATCGTGCTGCCCCACGAGCAGGCACCGAATGCCCATGTCACGCCAGACCTGTGCTTCAACTTCCACTATTTCGCCATTCGCAAGATGCATTTTCTGATGCGCGCCCGGGCCATCGCGGTGTTTCCCGGCGGGTTCGGCACCCTGGACGAGATGTTCGAGAGTCTGACGCTCATCCAGACGGGCCGGATGGCGGCGGTGCCCTTCGTGCTCTTCGGGTCGGAATTCTGGAACCGGATCGTGAACTGGGAGGCACTGGCCGACGCGGGCACCATCTCGCGCGAGGACCTGAAGCTGTTTCGCTTCGTCGACACCGCCGAGGAGGCAATGCAGGTCATCGCCGACTGGCCCCTTACGGAACCCGAGGCGAGCTGAGCAGCCCCGGCGCCCTGCCCGCCCTTTTCCCCGACCGGCGCTTGGGCTAAGGAGCGCCGACACGCAGCGTGCGGGAATTGCGCCATGAAATTCACCCTGTCCTGGCTGGCCGAGCATCTTGAAACCGAGGCCTCGCTCTCGGAGATCACCGAGGCCCTGACCGATCTCGGCCTCGAGGTCGAGGAGGTCAGCGATCCGGGCCGCAGCCTTGGTGCCTTTCGCATAGCCCGCGTCATCGAGGCGGTTCAGCACCCCAACGCCGACCGGCTGCGCCTGTGCCGGGTGGAGACCCACCCCGAAGGGCCGGGCGGCCCCATTGAGGAGGTGCAGGTCGTTTGCGGCGCGCCCAATGCGCGGACAGGCCTTGTCGGGGTCTTCGCACCCGTCGGCACCCATATCCCCGGCACCGGCATCGACCTTGCGCCCGGTGTGATCCGAGGCGTGGAAAGCAACGGGATGCTGTGCTCCGAGCGGGAACTCATGGTCTCGGACGAACATGACGGGATCATCGAGCTGCCTGCCGACGCGCCAGTGGGCGCGCGGTATATCGACCATGTCGGCCTCAACGACCCGATGATCTTCATCAAGATCACGCCCAACCGACCCGATGCACTTGGGGTCCGGGGGATCGCGCGCGATCTTGCGGCGCGAGGGCTGGGCCGGCTGAAGCCTCTGGACATCCTCCCCGTGGAGGGGCGCTTTCCGTCGCCCGTGGGCGTGCGCATCGATGAAACCCTGCGCGACAAGGGCTGCCCGCTGTTCGCGGGACGGCTGATCCGGGGCGTGCGCAACGGCCCCTCACCGGCCTGGCTGCAGCGCCGCCTGCGGGCCATCGGACTGAGGCCGATCTCGGCGCTGGTCGATGTGACCAACTATTTCACATACGACCTCAACCGCCCCCTGCATGTGTTCGATGCCACCCTTATCCGGGGGGATCTGCGCATCCATCCGGCTACGGGCGGCGAGGAGATCGAGGCTCTGGACGAGCGTCGCTATGCGCTGGCACCGGGCATGATGCTGATTTCCGACGATGCCGGCCCCGAAAGCATCGCGGGGATCATGGGCGGCGCGGCCTCGGGCGTGTCGGAGGGGACGGTCGATGTCTTCCTCGAATCCGCCTTCTGGGACCCGACGACCATCGCGGCGACAGGTCGCGCGCTCAAGATCGTGTCGGACGCCCGCTATCGCTTCGAGCGGGGGGCCGATCCGGCCTTCACCCTGCCGGGGCTGGAGGCGGCGACACGCATGATCCTCGATCTGTGCGGAGGCGAACCGTCGGAGGTGGTCATGGATGGCACCGTGCCGGACACGACCCGCGCCTACCGGCTGGAGCCGTCGCGGGTGGTCTCGCTCGTGGGGCTGAACATCCCCGAAGCAAGGCAGCGCGCCACGCTGGAAGCGCTGGGCTTCGTGCTGAAGGGCGACATGGCGGCCCCCCCCAGCTGGCGCCCCGATATCCAGGGCGAGGCCGATCTGGTGGAGGAGATCGCGCGGATCGCGTCCCTTTCGCGGCTGGAGGGCAAGCCCCTGCCCCGCCCGGCCGCCGGCGTCACCCGCCCCGTGCTGACCGATGCCCAGCGCCGCGAGCGCGTTGCGCGGCGGATGCTGGCGTCGCTGGGCTACAACGAATGCGTCACCTATTCCTTCATCGACGCAGAGGCCGCGCAGCTGTTCGGCGGCGGCGGCGATGCCGTGCGCCTCGAGAACCCCATCTCCTCGGAGATGACGCATCTGCGCCCCGACCTGTTGCCGGGCCTTTTGCGGGCGGCGGCGCGCAATCAGGCACGCGGTTTTGCCGATCTTGCCCTGTTCGAGGTGGGCCCCGTCTTTGCAGGTGGAGAACCGGGCGAGGAAGCGCTGGTGGTCACCGGCCTGCGGGTGGGGGCAACCGCCCCGCGCGACCCTCATGGATCGCGCAGGCCTTCGGACGTGTTCGATGTGCGCGCCGACGCGGAAGAGGTCCTGTCCGCCCTCGGCGCACCGTCCCGCGCACAGATCGGGCGCGATGCAGGGTCGCTGTGGCATCCCGGACGCAGCGGAACCATTGCGCTGGGGCGCAACGTGCTTGCCCGTTTCGGAGAGGTGCATCCGCGCCTGCTCTCGGCGCTCGACGTGAAAGGGCCGGCCGTGGCCTTCACCCTGTATCCTGCGGCGATCCCCGTGCCTCGCAGCCAAAGCTTCACCCGCCCGGCGCTGGGGCTGCACGATCTGCAGGCGGTGGAGCGGGACTTCGCCTTTGTCCTTGACGCGCAGGTGGAGGCGCAGTCCGTGGTGCAGGCAGCGGCGGGGGCCGACAAGGCCCTGATCGAGCGGGTGGCCGTGTTCGACGAATTCACGGGCCCCCGGGCCGAGGCGCAGATGGGGCCGGGCAAGAAGAGCCTCGCCATCACCGTGCGCCTGCAGCCCACCCGCCAGACCCTGACCGACGAGGAGATCGAGGCCGTCTCGGCCCGCATCATCGACAAGGTGACCCGCGCGACCGGCGGCAGCCTGCGCGGATGAACGACAGGGAGAAGCCATGCTGACCGTCTATCTTTCGGGCGAGATCCATACCGATTGGCGCGAGGAGATCGCCGAAGCCGCCAGGGGGCTCGATGTGGTGTTCACCGCCCCCGTCACCGACCATGACGCCTCGGACGATTGCGGTGTCGCGATCTTCGGAGCGGAGGATTCGAAATTCTGGCACGACAACAAGGGTGCCCGGCTCAATGCGATCCGGACCCGCACCCTGATCGGCCGCGCCGACGTGGTGGTGGTGCGCTTCGGCGAGAAATACCGCCAGTGGAACGCGGCCTTCGACGCGGGCTATGCTGCCGCCCTGGGCAAGCCCCTGATCGTGATCCACGGGCCGGAACACGCCCACGCCCTGAAGGAGGTGGACGCCGCCGCGCTGGCAGTGGCGACCGATCCGGCACAGGTTGCCCAGGCGCTGGCCTATGTCCTCGAAGGGCGCTTGCCGGTCTGAGCGGCGCTCACTCGCGCGGGGGCACCACAAGGCCGCGCTGCACCGCCGGGCGGGCAAGGAACCGCTCCAGATAGGCAGGCACCCGGGACAGCGCACCCCAGCCCACCAGATCGCCCGCCTCGTAGAATTCGACAAGGCTGCGGAGCCAGGGGGCAAGGGCGATGTCGGCGATGGAATAGTCGCCCGCGACCCAATCCCGACCCTCCAGTCTGCGCTCCAGCACGCCGAGAAGGCGGGCCGCCTCCTCGACATAGCGCTGTCTGGGCCGCGGGTCCTCGATCTCGGCACCCGCGAACTTGTGGAAAAAGCCCAGCTGGCCGAACATCGGCCCAACCCCGCCCATCTGGAACATGAGCCAGGACAGCACCTCCGCGCGCCCCTGAGGGTCGGCGGGGATCAGCTTGCCGGTCTTGTCTGCCAGATACAGCAGGATCGCCCCGCTTTCGAACAGGGCGACCGGCTGGCCCCCGGGCCCCTCCGGGTCGAGCAGGGCGGGGATCTTGTTGTTGGGGCTGATCGACAGAAAAGCCGGGTCGTGCTGTTCGTTCTGGCCGATGCGAACGGTATGAGCCTCGTAGGGCAGGCCCGTCTCCTCCAGCGCGATCGAGACTTTCACGCCGTTGGGCGTGGGGAAGGAATAGAGCTGGATCACCTCCGGCTGCTTCGGCGGCCAGCGGCGGGTCACGGGATAGGCAGAAAGGTCATTCATGGCGGGTCCTCATGTGATGCCCCGTTGTGGCATGGATGGGCGCGGAATGCAGTCCTGCAACTTGGCTGCGTCCTGCGCTGCATGATAGGTGCTGTGCATGGGCACACTGCCCCTGCAAGGAGACAGAGAATGCTGAAGGAGTTCCGGACCTTCATCGCCCGCGGCAACGTCATGGACATGGCCGTCGGCATCATCATAGGGGCGGCCTTTACCGCCATCGTCAATTCACTGGTGGGCGACCTGATCAACCCGGTGATCAGCCTGCTGACCGGCGGCATGGATTTCTCCGGGCTTGGCCTTCGGCTGGCCGAAGGCGACGATGCGGCGGTCTTCGCCTACGGCAATTTCATCATGGCGGTGATCAATTTCCTCATCATCGCCTGGGTCGTGTTCCTGCTGGTCAAGGGGGTGAACCGCGTCAAGGAGAGGGCCAGCCGCGAACAGCCCGAGCCGGAGCCCGAAGCGCCTGTCGGCCCGAGCCAGGAAGAACTTCTGGCCGAGATCCGGGACCTTCTGCGCGCCCGCGCCTCCTGAAGTAGGCGCCCGTTCCGTCTGGCAGGGGCCGGGATCATGCAATAACCTTGCGTCCTGTCGCCCTTGCGCGAAAGGACCTTCGATGCATTTCGACGAGATCGACCGGCGCATCCTCTCCTGCCTTCAGCGCGAGGGACGCATCTCCAATGCCGATCTGGCAGAGCGGGCGGGTTTGTCGGCCTCGGCCTGCCACCGCCGGGTGCAGCGGCTGGAGGCGGCGGGCGTGATCGCGGGCTATGTCGCGCTCCTCGAGCCCCGGGCGGTGGACCGGCGCGCCACCGTCTTCGTGGAGATCACCCTTTCAGGACAGGCCGACGAGGTGCTCGACGCCTTCGAGCGCGAGGTAAGGCGGGTTCCGGACGTGCTGGAATGCCACCTGATGGCGGGCACGGCGGATTACCTGCTCAAGGTCGTGGCGCGGGACACCGAGGATTTCGAGCGCATTCACCGCCGCTATCTGGCGCGCCTTCCGGGGGTGGCGCAGATCCATTCGTCCTTTGCACTGCGCACGGTCTGCAAGACCACCGCGCTGCCGGTCTGACACCGCGCGGGTTCCACCGCGGCTTCCGGCGTGCGCAGGTGGTGCGCGCGCGCCGCGCTAGCCCTGTCGGCCCAGGATGCCCGGCAGGTTCAGGCCGTGTTCACGCGCACAATCAAGGGCAAGGTCGTATCCCGCATCGGCATGGCGCATGACGCCGCTGGCAGGGTCGTTCCACAGCACCCGGGCAATGCGGGCATCGGCCTCAAGGCTGCCGTCGGCGCAGATGACCATGCCGGAATGCTGCGAGAACCCCATGCCCACGCCCCCGCCGTGATGGAGGCTGACCCATGTCGCCCCCGAGGCGCAGTTGAGCAGAGCGTTCAGAAGCGGCCAGTCGCTGACAGCGTCGGAGCCGTCGCGCATCGCTTCGGTTTCGCGGTTGGGCGAGGCGACCGACCCGGAATCAAGATGGTCCCGCCCTATCACCACCGGGGCCTTCAGTTCGCCGTTGCGGACCATCTCGTTGAAGGCAAGACCCGCACGGTGACGTGCTCCAAGGCCGATCCAGCAGATGCGCGCAGGCAGTCCCTGAAAGGCGATCCGCTCGCGGGCCATGTCCAGCCAGGCATGCAGCTTCGCATCCTCGGGGAACAGCTCCTTCATCCTGGCGTCGGTCTTGTAGATGTCCTCCGGGTCGCCCGACAGCGCACACCAGCGAAACGGCCCGACCCCCCGGCAGAACAGCGGCCGGATATAGGCGGGCACGAAGCCGGGAAAGGCAAAGGCGTTCTCCAGCCCCTCCTCGAGGGCGACCTGGCGGATGTTGTTGCCGTAATCCAGCGTCGGCACGCCGGCATTCCAGAAATCGACCATCGCGGCGACATGGATCTTCATGCTTGCGCGCGCGGCCCGCTCCACCGCCTTGGGGTCGCTTTCCTGTTTCGCGCGCCATTCGGCGACGTTCCATCCAAGCGGCAGATAGCCGTGCAGCGGATCATGGGCGCTGGTCTGGTCGGTGACGATATCGGGCCGGCCGTTGGGCAGGGGCTCGCCGGCCGCCATGCGCCGGACGATCTCGGGGAAGACGTCGGCCGCATTGCCGATCAGCGCCACCGATTTCGCCTCGCCCGCCCGGGTCCAGCGATCGATCATCGCCAGCGCCTCATCGAGGCTGTGGGCCTTCTCGTCGCAATAGCGGGTGCGGATGCGGAAATCCGCCCGCGTCTCGTCGCATTCGACAGCCAGGCAGCACGCCCCGGCCATCACCGCCGCCAGCGGCTGCGCGCCGCCCATCCCGCCAAGGCCCGCTGTCAGGATCCAGCGACCGCGCAGGTTGCCCTCATAGTGCTGACGCCCGGCCTCGGCAAAGGTCTCGAAGGTGCCCTGCACGATGCCCTGCGTGCCGATATAGATCCAGCTGCCGGCCGTCATCTGGCCGTACATCATCAGGCCCTTGCGATCGAGCTCGGAGAAGTGCTCCCAGGTCGCCCAGTGCGGCACCAGATTCGAATTGGCGATCAGAACGCGCGGCGCGTCGGGCTGCGTGCGGAAGACCCCGACCGGCTTGCCCGATTGCACCAGAAGCGTCTCGTCGCTTTCCAGCCCGCGCAGGGCGGCGCAGATACGGTCGAAATCCTCCCAGGTGCGGGCAGCCCGACCGATCCCGCCGTAAACCACCAGCTCGTGCGGGTTTTCAGCCACATCCGGGTGCAGATTGTTCATCAGCATCCGCAGCGGCGCCTCGGTCTGCCAGCTCCTGGCACTGATCTCCGTCCCGGTGGGGGGGAACACATCGCGGATGTTGTGGCGCGGGTCGGTCATCGGGAAC
The DNA here is from genome assembly GCA_020832725.1 of Paracoccaceae bacterium. Taxonomy (GTDB): domain Bacteria; phylum Pseudomonadota; class Alphaproteobacteria; order Rhodobacterales; family Rhodobacteraceae; genus JAFIEC01. The sequence continues at coordinate 8,102 of JAFIEC010000193.1, forward strand.
CTCTCAGATCGGGGGCAAGGGCTGCAAGCCGGGCAAGGATCTCGGCAAGGACCGGACGCAGGCGGGACGCCCGCTTCGGATCATAGGCAAAGGGCGGGGCCTCGGTCGCAAGATGGGTGGACTGCGCCAGTTCCATCTGTATGGCATGGACACCATCGGACGGCTGGCCATAGTGGCGGGTCGTCCACCCGCCCTTGAAGCGGCCATCCCGCACGGACGAAAAGCCCTCGGCCCGGGCACAGATGTCCTGGACCAGCACGCCGATCCGAGGATCGCAACTGGCACCCTCCATTGTGCCGATGTTGAAATCCGGCAGGGTGCCCTCGAACAGGTAGGGA
>JAFIEC010000199.1 GCA_020832725.1 Paracoccaceae bacterium
GATCGGAAACCTTCCTTTCTGGCCTTCTGCGCGCTCATCTGGAAGGGTACCTTCCCGGAGCCCCGCACTCTCGCGCGCTTGCGAAGGCCTTGACGGTGGCGGCGCCTCGCATGGGCCCGGCCGGGCGCCTTCTGCTGGAAGCCGTGCCCGAAATTCTGGATCCTACGGGCGGTCCCGAGCGGCTGGCGGCTCGGATGGCCGACATGTCGGACCCGTTCGCCGAACTCATGCGCCTCGGTGTCCGGAACCCGCACGGTCCGGGCTTCATGGAACTTGCGCACCTCGCCCTGACGGAGCGGGTGCGCTCCGGGCTGGCACGGCGTGACCTTATCGACTGGTACGTGAACTGGCTTCGCCCGCCGGGGCGAGAGGCCCGCACGAGCGGGGCGGAACGAGCCATCGAGGCGCTGGTGCATCCCTGGCTCACCTCCACCCCCGGCGATGATCTTCGGTCCTACCTCGTCGAGACGGTAATCGAGATGTACGGGGACCCGCGGATCAAGTCGGGCGGCGTCTGGGCCGGTGTCGGTGCCGCCGAGATGGGTGTGATCCATCGGTGGCTGACCCGCGAGGACATGCGGTTCTTCACGGGCGTGGTGGACGCAGCGCAGAAGGATGCGATGTGGCCCAAACGGCGAGATTTCTGGCTTCGACTCTTTGACGAAAGGCTGATCGACGCAGCGTGGGTTGCCTTTTCTTCGCAAGCCATGGAGTTCGCACGCGAACGCTTGATGCGACAGGATGCCAGGAACGCGGAGTCTCGATTCGGCTTCCAGCGGGCCCGTCAGAACACCTCGCTTCTCATCATGAAGATCGGCAACAAGATCATGGTCGACGGGTGCCACAGCTACAAGACCCACGTGTTCGACCAAGATGACCCGATGGCGCCGAAGCTGTTTCAGGAAGGGTATGACTGCGAGGAGATCAGGTTGGCGTCACCAGAGTCGAAATCCCACAGCAGCATCGACTCGTGGCAGCGCTGGGTGCGTGACATGATCAACGCTGATGTCAGGCGTTCCCGTGCGATCCGACCATACACCAAGGTGTTTCGGCCTCGGGGGCTTGGGCCACGCTACCGCCCGGCGTTGCGAACGGCTACTGCCGCGGCCGGCCCGGCCCCATTGCGCCGGGTAATGGCGCCCCGGCAGACATCGCACCATACAGGCCGCGCGCCCGACGCCTCCGGTGTCGGTCCCATCTTGCCGCAGACTATTTCGGGCGCCGCGCAAGCTAGTGCCCCAAGGGGGCGCGGCACAGGTCAGGATGCCTCACGCCCGCTGGAAGCAGTGCCCTCCACGAAGGCGCAGATGTCGCCCTTGCTCGACCTGCTCATCAGGACTGGCCCACCCGCGGCCACAGCCTTGCTGGAGCAGTTCACGCGGCTTGAAAACAACAGGATGAGAGCCCTCCTGTCACCGAAAGTAAAGGCCGGCCTCGAATGGATACAGTCTGGCCAGGGGCCGATGCCGGGTAATCTGCAAGGCGCGATCGAACATTATCTGGCGACAATGGAGAAATTTGGTCAGGGGCCGGCAGGTATCATCTCGCGAGCCGGTCAGGCACATTTGACCTCCACATCTCAGGCGGGGAAGTTTCCGCCGTTGCCACCCAACGGAGATGAGTGCATCGAGATCTTTCGTCAAAATGTCGACGCGATGGAAGGATTTGCGCGGAAGTGGCCAGAATTCGGATCCAGTCCAGCCGTTGCCACAGCATTGGCGAAACTGCGGAGTCGAAATCTGTATTTTCAGCTGCCGGAGATCGAGCAACTTCACCAGCTTTATGAGCAGATGCACAGGCACTCGTCCAGAGGCAACAGATGATCCGGCTTTTCCATGATGCCGACGGGGTGACGCTGGAGTTCCGGTCCCGCCAGACGCTCCTCAGCCGTCTCCTCGGCCGCCAATCGGATCGGATGATCGATTGGGATCAGCATCTGAGCTTTGCGCTTGCGGAGCTGCGGTCAACGGCGCAAGAGGCTGGTGACGAGGTCGAGATCGGCGATAACCGGATCCGTATGACGCATCGGACCCTGAGCGGGCTGCCCTCGGAGACCGCGGAGGCGCTCGGGCTGCCCCCGTTGGTGGACCTTACCCTCAGGACGGACGCGACAGGGCTTATCGGGTCGCCCGACTTCCGGCTGACGCATGAATGGATCCGTGCCGGGCGGCGAGAGCTGGTGCAGCGCACGGGCGCAATTCTCCAGACCTCCGGCGAGGGTTCCGACGGGCTGCGCCGTCTTCCGAGCTGGATGCTGGACGCCCTGGAGGTGGCGGATCGCTTCCAGCCCGGTGCCGAGCTCGATGAACACTGGGAGGCGCTGGCCCGGTTTCGTCGCGCCCTCGAACCGGGGGTGCGGATGCGCCGGTCGGACCCCGAGGCACGGCTGGCGATGACGGACTTTCTGTCGGGCCTTGAGGTGACCGTGGCCGATCGTTTCTCGATCAGTCCGCGCGGGGGCGACAGCTTCGACATCGTTCCCTTTTCCGGCGAGACGGTCGAGGCGGCTGAAGCGGACGGTGGACAGGTCAGCGAGGACGCCGCCGAGTTGAGGGGTGGGCGCCTGCAGGTGTTTCGGGACAAGGTGTTCAGCCGCGGCGCGCGCCCCGCCTATCGGGTCGGCGACCAGAGCTACCTCGTGGTGGACCCCTCCGCCGCCCCGGTTCTGCGGGTGATGGCCGAGATGCAGCGCGCTGACCCGGCCACACGCAAGGCCTTTGTCCGGAACCCGCG
>JAFIEC010000201.1 GCA_020832725.1 Paracoccaceae bacterium
ACCCCACCCCTGGCGGGGGGGCCGGGATACTGCCCGGCCCCCAACCCGTTCACGACGATGAGGCGCACCCGCTCCATAGGGCGGTCAGCAGCCTTCGCCGACCGGCCCGACCTCGGCGATCAACTCCTGCAGAAGCCCGAGAACCTCGGCCCCCGGACGGCCCTTGCCCTCCAGTTCGGCAACATAGCGATCCGTCACCCGGGCACCGGCCTCGCGCATCAACTCAAGCTGATCGGCGGGGGCTTCCAGCATCTCGACACCGGCCCCTTCCAGAATGCCGCGCCCGGCCACCGCGATCTCGTCCCAGATGCGGCCGACCTCCTCTTCGCGGTCCTGCATCGTGGACACGATCATCTCGCGCAGGTCGTCGGGCAGGTTGGCCAAGCTGCGGGGGTTGGCCACCAGCGCGAAGGTGGAGATATAGGCATCCACCTTGGTCGCCGAAGAGAGATGAGGACCAAGCTGGAAGGCGATACCCGAACCGCCGAAATCGATCAGCACACCGTCGATGGTGCGCCGCTGGAGACCCTCGGCAATCTCGGTGGGGGGCAGGCCCACGGGACGGCCACCGAGTTCCGCGACCAGCTGACCGACTGCGGCCGAGGCCGGGCGCATGGCCTTGCCCTGGATATCGGACAGACGCGTGACCGCACCCTCGGCCATGTGAATCTGGCCCGGGGGATGGGCGAACATCTTCAGCACCTCGACGCCGCGATGCTCTTCGTCCGTGATGGCCCGCAGCCGGGGGTGGTTCACCACCCGCGTCGCCTGCTCGGCCGCGCAGCAACGGAACGGCATGTTCGAGACTTCAGTCAGTTCGAACCGCCCCGGGGTAGAGCCGTGCAGCACCCAGGTGATGTCGGCCTGCCCGTTGCGCGCGATGTCGTAATAGCGCGGGGGCGGGCCCATCTGCGCGCCATGCAGGATCTCGAACTGAAGGCGCCCGCCAGAACGCTCGGTCAGATCCGCAGCCCAGCGATCGATCCACTGGGACATGCCGTGCAGGGGGGTCACGAAACTGGCGACCCTCAGGTTGATCGTGTCGGCCACGGCAGGCGCGGCCATCATCGCACCCGCGGTAACAGCGGCCACGAGACATTTCAGTCGGTTCATGTGGTGTCCTCCCAGGTTATGTCAGCTGCCCGGCGTGCCCGGGTCTTCGCGCCAGATGCCCAACCGTTCCTGCGCGGCGCGGTCGGAAAAACGGAACAGGATCGTCGGCTTGCTTGCCTGCAGGGTGATGCGCGTCCAGTTGGGGGCGACGAAGACATCACTCTCGCCGAAGGAGAGTTCGGCATCGCCGATACGGGCCGTGCCCTCCCCCTCGACCACGGTGAAGACGCTGGCCTCGGTGGTTCGCCACGGGGCCGTCTCGAACCCCTCGGGCAGGTGGTGCAGAAAGGCGGCGATGGTGGGCAGAACGTGTCCGCCGTCCTGGGGGTTGCAATAGGCCAGCGCATGCCCGTGCCGCGGATCTGGCATGGCCCCCTCCGAGGCCGACATCAGCGCAGCCCGGACCGAGGCATAGGGATAGGACATCACCGGCGACCAGGGCTTTGGGTGACGTGCGCCGATGGGGCGCATCCCCGTACCCCAGAGGCTGACCGACGCATCGTCGGGGCGCGCGATCGGCTGCTGTTCGGCGGGATGCTCTTCGGCAAAGCGGACGCCGAAGAAATTGACCAGGGGAACGTCCAGACCGTCCAGCCAGATCAGCGGCCCGTCGCCGGTGTTCTCGTGGTCGTGCCAGGTCCAGGACGGGGTGGTGATCAGATCGCCCCGGCGCATCAGGCACCGCTCCCCCTCGACCGCCGTGTAGCCGCCCGTGCTTTCGAGCACGAAGCGGATTGCCCCCTGGGTGTGGCGATGGGCGGGGGCGACCTCGCCGGGCATGACCAGCTGCAGCCCGGCAAACAAGGTCTGGGAAATGCCCGGTCGTTCCAGCCCGGGGTTCTTGAGCGCCAGGACCCGCCTTTCCGCCTCCGCCGCGCTGATCCGCTGGCCCGCATCAAGGATGAGCGCGCGCATCTCGTGATAACGCCACAGATGTGGCACACCCATCGGGCTCGGCTCCTCGGCGACAAGGTCGCCGATGATCTCCCATAGCGGCAGTGCCGAGAGAGCCTGCATCCTGGCATAAGACGGCGCAAGAGACGGATGCTTCAGGCTTTTCAGGTCCATGTCCTCCCCCGCGCCCATGCAGGGCGTCGTTTTGCGATGCTAGTGCTGCCGTTTCCTCGATGTCAACGTTCCTGCGGCAAGGGGCGCGCGCGCCCTTTCAGCCCCGGGCATTGGCATGCATCGGGTCGACCTCGGGGGCACGGCGGGTGCGGTCCCATTCCTCCAGCAGCGGGCGGGCACGGGCGCGCAGGCTGTCGGCCATCTCTGGCGTCAGCGTATCGACCGTAACCTCCATCCGGTGACCGTCCGGGTCGAAGAAGTAGATCGACTGGCAGATGGTATGGTCGGTCGGGCCCACGACCTCGATCCCGTCCGCCTCAAGCCGGTCGCGAATGGCACCCAGCGCGGCCATGTCGGGGACCTTGAGCGCCAGATGCTGCACCCAGGACGGCGTTGCCGGATCAAGGCCCATGTCGGGGCTTTCGGGAAGCTCGAAGAAGGCCACGAAGGAGCCGTCGCCCATCTCGAAGAAGATGTGGATATGGGGCGACCACTCTCCGGTGGAGGGCACCCGGTTCTCGGCCACGGCGATGGTGAACTCGAGCCCAAGATACTTGGTGTAGAAATCCGTCGTCGTCTTTGCGTCCCGGCACCGATACGCAACGTGGTGTAGTCCCTGCACTCTGGCCATGATGGATCCTCCCTTTGGGGGCCCAGGATAGGCCCTCGCGCGGCGCTTGCCTAGCGTCTGGCGCATTCTTCCCCGAAGCGGGGCAAGGCTTTCCCTGTCCGCCCGCTGCGGCTATCCTCTTGCGCCATGGACCAGACACAGCCGTTTCCACCCGGCCTGCCCGCCAACGAGCGGCTTGCCCATCTCACACGCCGCGCGGCACGAGGCTATTCGCGCGCCCTCCAGATCAGGCTGGCGGAGCATGGAATCAGCTTCGGACAATGGGCCTTCCTGCGCATCCTGTGGGCCGAGGACGGCCTGAGCCAGCGGGAACTGGCCGACCGCGCCGGGCTGACGGAGCCCACGACCCACACCGCGCTGCAGCGCCTCGAAGGGCTGGGGCTTGTCTCGCGGCGCAACCTGCCCGGCAACCGGCGTCGGCAGCACGTCTTCCTCAGCCCCGAGGGACATCGCCTGCGCGCGGTGCTGGAGCCGCTGGCAATCGAGGTGAATCGTGCCGCAACCCGGGGGTTGGGCGAGGAGGAGGAATCGACACTGCGGCGCTGCCTGCTGATCATCATTGGCAACCTCGCCCGGGACGAGGCCGCGATGCAGGCCGAGGGCCAGCGCATGCCCGCCACGCGTACTGCCGCAGAGAGCTAGGACTATGCCGCGCAGGCCGCTGCCAGACGTGATGCCAGCGCCGCGGGTGGCGTGACCTCTCTCAGGGGCAGGCTTTCGCCTGGTGCTCCTTGCGGTGGCATCAGCGAAAGCCCCTCGCCATCCCAGAACCACCAGTAGACGATGCCGCCCCGCCGGTCACGAATTGGCATGCGGAAAACGGGGAACCGACGCGCCTGCTCGGGCAGGGAGGCGCGGCCCAGCCGCCGCGCCTGCATTTCATTCCGGGACAGCGCCGCACCCAGTGGAGACAGGACGGTCAGGCAAGTGGGGGCGCGGGCCAGCATTTCCAGATCGGCCGGGCGGGACATGTGCAGACCTGCAAGGCCACGCACGACTTCGGGATAGGCGGGGTGCAGATGGGTGACCTGCACATAGGCCAATCCTGCGGGCGTCTCGATCTCGACGATTTCGCCCGGAGCCAGCGGCTGGATCATCTCAGCGCCCGTTCTCGAGGTGATCGACCTCGGACAGATGCTGGGCCAGCCCCGACAGCCGCCCCAGCCATTCGTGCGCGAGCGCCGGATCGGCAGGTGCGGCCGACACGCCCGGGGCGATCCGCCCCTCCAGAACCGACTCGACCGCCAGCGCAACGGTGCCCGAGACCAGCCGCGCCATGGCGCTGCCGCGCGCATCGCCCCAGGCATCCAGCACCCAGCTGCGGTGCCACAGCGTCTGGTCGCCGGCCTCGGCCTTCAGCCCGACACACAGCACGACACGATCGGGCTCTCCCTCGCCATAGGCATGGGCCGCCCAGAAGGCACGGGACATCTCGGCCAGCCGCGCCTCTCCCTCGGCGCCGTCCAGACGCTCGATCTCGGCAAAGACGTCTGACCACGCCTCTGCCCAGCCCTCGAGCCGGAGGGTGCCGCGCACGAACTGGCGCACCCGCCAGGACGGGTCAAAGCCGTATTGCGCCATGAACGGCAGCGAGTCACGGTTGGGATAGACCTCGAAGGTCTCCGGCACCGGAAGCGGTGCCTGATACTGCGACAGTGCGTGCCAGGGCCGCTCGGCCCGGGTCTCGGCGAAGTCCGCGATCGCCCGCGAAGGCGAGCGGAGCGCCCGCAGAACGCCCAGGGGCGACCACGAGAACTTGTAGCGAAAGGCGTTGGGCTCTTTCGGGATACCGCCGCAATACGAGATGAAGGACAGCGCCAAATCCGGCCCTTTCGGCCCCTCGGCGCGAAAGGCCTCCACCAGAAGATGCGCCATCAGATGGTCGATGCCCGGATCGAGGCCCACCTCGTTGACCAGGGACAGCCCTGCAGCCCGGGCCTGGCCATCCAGTGCCGCCATGTCGGGTGCGACATAGCTGGACGAGACGAAATGCGCCCCACGTGCCAGCGCCGCGCGGGCAAGCGGCACGTGCATGTCGGCAGGCAGCATGGAGACGACCACATCGCCCGGGCCCAGCGCTTTTTCCAGCGCCTCGGGTGTGAAGGCGCGGATATCGTCGGTCAGGTCGCCGACGGCGGCGCGCGCCGTCTCGAGGGTGCGGTTCCACACTGTGACCGACCGACCCGCGGCCAGCAGGTCGCGCAATCCGGGAATGGCCGAAAGGCCGGTGCCGGCCCAATGAACCCGTGGCATGGCTGACTCCTTCATCGGGCCCCGTCCGGGGCGGTGCTGTGGCTGTCGAACAGGGCCCGCGCCCGTGCCCAGACCCCTTCTCCGGGCCGGTCGAGCACCTTGAGCGAGGGCAGAAGCTGGGCCGCGAAATCGGCGGAGCTTTCGGCAGGCAGGAGCGAGGGCAGATTGTCGATGGCCATGATGTCCAGTGTTGGCTGCTGGCGCACCCGCACGACAGGCGCCGCGAATGACGTCGCCGCCTCATAGAGCGGCACGGGATTGTAGGCGCTTCCGGGATCGCAGGCGATATCCCCGATCACCCGCAGCACGCGCGGCCCGTCCGCCGCCTGCGGCCCGAAGAAGACCGGCACGCCCGGCCCGGCGAGGATGCAGTTGAGAAAGACTTCATGCTCGGCGATCTGGGGAAAGGGACCGCCGTGGGCAGTCTCGTCCATATCCCAGGCGGTCACCTCCAGTCCCAGCGCCGCGCACAGATCGCGCGCTCCCGTGCCAACCCGGCCCAGTGCGCCGATCACGATCACCCGAGGAGGCGCAGACCCCGCCAGCGCCTCCGACAGCCCCGCCACCAGCGCCTCGGCCCCGGCCACCGGCGGCACCGTCCGCAACAGCCCGCCCCGTGACTGGGCAGCAATCGCCATCAGCGAAACGGCTGCGCCAGCGTAGCCTGCCCAGTATCCGAAGGCAGCCACGCGACGCCCCGCCGCGTCCGTCAGGTATTCGAGATCGTAAAGCGCGCCCCCCCCCGAGCGAAACCGCGCCAGAAACGCCTGTGCGCCGGGCTGGCCCTTGTAGGCATGCCCGAACATGATGTGCCGGTGCCGCAACGGCGTGCCGTCCTCGGGCAATTCCTTGAGGCCGAAGATCCAGGCATCGGCCGGGGCCTCGGGCCAGCTTGCCGCCTCGACGATCTGGCATCCGGCGGCGCGATACTCCTCGATGGGAAGGGCACGCTGGGGGCTGTCCTCGACACTCACCCGCATGCCGCTTGCGATCAGTTGCGCAGCCCCTTCCGGAGTCAGACCCACCCGGCGCTCCTGCGCGCGGCATTCCGCCCGGATCCAAAGATGCAAGCCCATCGCGCCCTCTCTCGCTGCCGCGTGTCAGGCTTAGCGCCGGGGTCCGACGGGAACAAGGGCAGGGCCGGGCAAGTGTGCAGGGCATGCCCCCCGTCCGGACAGGACGCGCCGCCAGCCAATCACGCGGTTCGGCGCAGCACGGTGGACAGCGGCCCTCTGCGTGCTTAACTTGCCATGACCTCAGGAGGATCGCCGATGCCCCTTCCCGCCGCAGCCCCTATCGCCGCGACCGCACTCAAATACGCAGCCGTTGCCGCCGCAGCGTGGTGGGCCGTGCGTCGCCTCCCGCAAGGACGGATCGACCAGCGCTGGGAAGATGCGCTGGACGGCGTCGACGAAGGCCTGACCGCCACCACGCCACGGGACCGCGATCAGGTGAATCTGGGTGGTCGCCTGCGCAGGGTGGTGCGCATGGGCACCGACGGCCCCGGGCTGGAAATCGACCTCACGGCGCTGGCGCGGCTGCGGCTTCGGAGAATATGATGGAGCTCTACTGGTCCCCCGCCTCGCCCTACGCCCGCAAATGCCGCGTCACGCTGATCGAGGCAGGTCTGGAAGACCGCGTCAGGCTGATGACGGCCATGGGTTCTCCCTATGATTCATCGGGCATGCCCGTGGCCCACAACCCGCTCGGCAAGCTGCCGACCCTTGTGCGCGCCGATGGCTGCGCCCTCTACGACAGCCGTGTGATCTGCCGCTATCTCGATGCGGTGGGCAAGGGCGGGCTGTATCCCGAACCGCCCCATCTGTGGGAGACCCTGACACTCGAGGCCACCGCCGACGGCATTACCGACGCGGCGATCCTCATGGTCTACGAGGCCCGCATGCGCCCCGAGGAGATGCGCCTCGAGCAATGGGTGGAGGCCCAGTGGGAAAAGGCGACCCGCGCCCTCGACATGCTTGAGGAACGCTGGATCAGCCACCTTGCCGGCCCGTTCGACGCCGGACATGTCGCGCTGGCCTGCACGCTTGGCTATCTTGACCTGCGCTTCGCCGCGCGGGAGTGGCGCAAGGGCAGGCCCGCGCTGTCTGCGTGGTTCGAGAAGGTATCCGCCCGCCCCTCGCTGGCCGCGACCGCCCCGCCCGCTGCCTGAAGGGCGGGGCCGGCCAGTCGCACTCAGTCGCGCAGAAGCTCGTTGATCGAGGTCTTGGCACGGGTCCGGGCATCCACGCGCTTGACGATCACCGCGCAATAGAGGTGCACCCCGCCCGTGGACGGCATGGTGCCGGAGACGACGACAGAGCCTGCCGGTACCTCGCCATAAGACACCCTGCCCGTCTCGCGATCCACGATCTTGGTAGATTGTCCGAGATAGACCCCCATGCCCAGCACCGAGCCCTCGCGGACGATCACGC
>JAFIEC010000203.1 GCA_020832725.1 Paracoccaceae bacterium
GGGGGGCGGGGACGCGCAGGTCGGGGGCGAGCACCACCCATCCCGGCCGCAATTCGGCCCCGCCGCCCCGGGGCGCCGCGCCATCGGCGCGCGCGGCCGTACGGGCCGAATCGTCGAAATGCCGAAGGGTGGGAAACCGCGTCGCGACACCGCCCGGAGCGAATTCCGCCCGGTTTGCGGCAACGCCGAAAAAGGCGCAGCGGCGATCGTCGAACACCTCGGGCGCCCCGGCCACGGCCCGCAGCGCGGCCTCGACACCGGGCAGATGGCCCGCGCCGTAGAAGAACAACACCAGCCACCGGCCCGCCGCCGAGCCCAGAGCAAAACGCGGCTGGCCCTGTGTGGGCAGGGTGAAGTCGCGCGCGGGGTCTCCGCGCTCCAGAACGACAAATCCGGGCTCGCTCATCGCCTCCTCCCTGTGGGGCCGGTCGAATCTGGCCGACGCTGCCCGCCGTGTCAAAGGCGCTTGCTAGACTTTTCGACATTTCCCGACCGCCAGCGGGCTGCGTTTCGGCCTTTGTTAAGGGCCGCCGGACAGCCTTGCAGCGGGTGGTTTGGAGTGAGCGATGCATGGTGTGTTCAACCGCGCGATGGAGGCATTCTTCATCCGCAGCGAAGGTGAGGCCGCCTGGGCGGCCATCTGCAGGGGTGCCGATATCCGGGTCACACGATTCGAGCCATTGCTCGTCTATGATGACGCGATCACCCATCGCCTGCTCGAAGCGGCCTGCATCGCGCTGGGCCGCCCGCGAGAGGCCCTGCTCGAGGCCGTGGGAGAAAGCCTGATCGAGACGCCTTCCACCTTCAGCCTGCGCCGGCTGCTGCGCTTTGGCGGCACGAGCTTTGTCGAATTCGTCCAGACCCTGGAGGAAGTGCGCGCCCGGGCCTGCCTCGCCCTGCCCGACCTCGAACTGCCCCACATGCGCGCGGAGCGTACGGGTTTGCAGGGGTTCAGGCTGTATCTCACCTGGAACCGGCCCGGCTTTGGCCCGCTGTTTCTGGGCATTCTGCGGGCCATGGCCCGGGATTACGGCACGGCCGTTCATCTTCGGCACGATGCGCGCATCGTCGGCGGGCAAGAGCAATGCGTCATCACCATCCTCTTGCTGGAGGGCACGCAGCGCGAGACCGCGGATTTCGCATTGGTGGAGACCGGTTCATGAGCGCGGGATCACTACCGGGCGAGGCCCGGCCAGCCCTGGGACGCAGCGCGCTGGGTGCGCTGATGCCCATGCACCTGTGGCTGGACAGGGAGGGAACGATCCGCGGCGCGGGCCCGACCCTGTGCCGGATGCGCTCGGGCATGCGCCTGATCGGCCGCCCCGTCTTCGAGGTGTTCGAGCCGCGCCTGCCCGCCGATGCCCGCCTGCCCGCCGATCTTGTCTCGGGGGCCGGAGGGCGGGTGCAGCTGCGCTTTCGCGCACAGCCCCGCACGCTGCTGCGCGGGCTGGCCGTGCCGGTGACCCGGCCCGGGGGAGTGTTCATCAACCTTTCGCCGGGGATTTCGGTCGCGGCGGCAGTGGCCGATCACGCCCTGACCCTGCGCGATTTCGCGCCCTCCGACCCGTCGGTGGACCTGCTCTACCTGATCGAGGCCCATGCCGCGATCCTGGCGGAATCGCGCAGTCTCAACCAGCGTCTCGCCGAGGCGCGGGCCGAGGCCGAGCAGATGGCCGCGACCGATCCGCTCACCGGCCTGCGCAACCGCCGCGCCTTCGACACCGAACTGGCAGCCCTGCTCCGCCGCGGCGAGGACTTCGGCCTGCTCCATGTCGATCTCGACGATTTCAAGCAGGTGAACGACACGCTGGGCCATGCGGCGGGCGACGAAGTGCTGCGCCATGTCGCGGCCGTCCTCGCGCAGGAGACGCGCGGGCGCGATCTTGCGGCCCGCGTCGGAGGCGACGAGTTCATGCTGCTGCTGCGCGATTGCGGCCAGCCCGAAGCCGTGGTCCCGGTGGCCGAGCGTATCCTTGCCCGCCTCGATCCGCCGCTGCGACTGGGCAGGTCGGAATGGCGGGTGACGGCCAGCATCGGCGGAACCCACACGCTCCACTACACCCGGCCCGAGCCCGACAAGCTGCTGCGCGATGCCGATCATGCGCTCTACGCCTCGAAACACGCAGGCCGCGCCCGACACACGCTGTTCGTGCCCGACCGCGACACCGCGCAATCGGGCAGTGCCAATGACAGGAGGGGCAAGGGCGCCTCCCTGCCCGCGCCCCGGTTGCAGAGCACATTGCCATGACCCCGCCTCGCGCGCGCCACCCCTATGCGGGCCTTCCTGCACGTCAGGTCTGGCGCCGGGCCGTGCGCCGACAGGGCAGCGCCCCCCACGAGGATGGCGGGCTGAAGGGGCTGTGGCGCCCCGCCTTTCCTCTGGCGCACGGCATGCGGGTGATCGGCCTCGGGTCGTGCTTTGCCCGGCACATGGCACCCTGGCTCCGCGCCGCCGGGCTCGATCTGCCCGATCACGAGCCCCCGCCCCCCGGCATGGACAGGGCCACCGCCCTGCGGTTCGGCCATCTCGCCTATCCCTGCCGCACAGGCAATATCTACACCGTGCGCCAGATGCTCCAGCTCGTGCAGGATGCACGCACCGGTGCCGTGCACCCGGCGGATGTCTGGTGGCGCGGCGGGCGCGCCCATGACGCCCTGCGCCCCGGGGTAGAGCCGGGCGGGCTCGACAATGCCGACGAAGTTCTGGCGCTGCGCCGCGCCCACCTTGCCCGGGTGCACGAGATGTTCGTTCAGGCAGAGGTTCTGGTCTTCACCCTCGGCATGGCCGAAGCCTGGGCCTGCGCGGCACGGGGCAGGGTCTATCCGCTGGCCCCGGGCATTCTTGCAGGCGAGATGGACCCGGACCGTTTTCGGCTGGAAATGTTCTGCCACGCCGCGATCCGGGACGACCTGCGCGCGCTGCGCAGGACCCTTCGGGAGATCAATCCGCAGCTGCGCATGGTCCTGACCGTCTCTCCGGTGCCGCTCGCCGCCACGGCGACGGGGGACCATGCCCTTGTCTCCAATACCGCCGCCAAGGCCGCCCTGCGCAGCGCCGCCGGAGAGATGGCGGCGCGCCACACGGATGTGGATTACTTCCCTGCCTGGGAGATCGTGATGCACCCTGGTCGCGGCCAGCCGCCCTTTGGCCCCGACCTGCGCGATGTCCGTGCCGAAGTGGTGGCCCAGGTGATGCGGTGTTTCCTGACCGCCCAGGGCCTGACTGCAGTGACGCCGTCCCTGTCCGAGGACGACCAGGCGGGTCCCCACGACGGCAATCCGTTCTGCGAAGAGCGTCTTGCCGACGCTTTCCTGCCATGACGGCACCCACGCGCCTTGCCCCGGCCACGCCATGGGCCGGGCGGCGGCGGCCCTTGCGGCTGTGCCTCGTGGGGGATTCGCATCTTGCGGCCCTGCGCGCGGGATGGGGGCTTGCCCGACCGGGTGGCGTCACGCCCGTTTTCGTGCCGGTGCGCGCGGCCAGCTTCGGGCAGATCGCGCCGCGACAGGGACGGCTCGTTGCAACCGGCCCCGACGCCGCAGCCGACTGGGCGGGTTTCGGCGTGGACGGCCCGCTGTCGCTTGGCTCCTTCGACGCCTTCGCCGTGGTGGGTGCGGGGTTCGGCTGCTTTCGCGCCATCGATGTCTACGCCCGCGCCCGCTTCGCCGCCCTGCCTGATGCCGCGCGCGCGGTGGCGGCACAACCGGGGCCGCAGCTTGTCAGCAGGGCGGCCTTTGTCGCGGCCGTAGCCGGGAGAATGGCTGCGAAAGCGGGGCCGCGCCTTGCCCTGGCGCTGTCGGCGGCCTGCCCGGGCCAGCCGGTCCTGTTGCTGGCACAGCCCTCGCCGCTGGCAGGCGTTGCCCCGCAAGACCCCGCGCTGGCGCTTCACGCATGGGCAGAGCAGGCGGGCGACGGGCCGGGCCTGCGCGCCGTCCTCTCAGAGGCGTCCGCCGGGCTCTGTGCGGGCCGGGTCACGCCAATATGGCAACCGGAAGAGACCCGACTGGGTGCGCTGTTCACCGATCCGCGATTCGCGCTGGACGCACCCCGGCTCGACCCGGGCGACACCCGCCCCCAGCCGCAGGGCGACGTCCTTCACGCCAATGCGGATTATGGCGCAAGCATGATCGCCAGGCTGGCCGAGACACTTCTGCCCGCCGGATGACGGCCCCGGAGGTGCCGTTTTTCCGCCTCACTTCCATGCCAGACTTGGAAACAATCGTGCCGTGTTTGGCCGATTGTTCCTGATTGTTGATGTCACGAGTGTCGAGGTTGTCATGTTTGTCCCCCCCGCCAGGGCGGTTATGGTGCTTGTCCTGTCTGTCGTCCTGTCTGCCTGCAGCCTGCCGTCACCCGCCGATCGCGCCGCGCAGGCCTGGCCCGAATCCACGCAATGGCATGTGACGGATGTCCGCGTCACGGTGCCCGAAGCCCTCAGCGTCTCGGAGGAGAACGCCTTTTTCCCCGACGCAGATATCGTCTGGCGCTGCAGCCCCGGCGGTGATCGCCACGCCCAGATTACCGCCCTGATGGAGCGTGCGCTGCGGCAAGGTGCGGCGCATCTCGACGGGCCTGAGCCTGTCCGGCTGGAGGCCGTGGTCAGCCGCTTTCACGGGGTCAGCCAACGCACGCGCTACACCTTCGGCGGGGTGCACGACATCCGCTTTGCGCTGAGCGTTCACTCGGCCCGGACCGGTGCGCCGCTGGGTCCCGAGATCGCGGTGCACACCCGGCTGCGAGCCCTTTCGGGCGCCCGCGCAATCGAGGCAGACGCCCGGGGCGAGACACAGACCGCGCGGGTGACGCGGCACGTGGCGGCTGTGGTGGCGGGGCATCTGGGGGCCGAGGTCGCCCCCCTGCCCCGGCCCCCGGCACCTCAGGCCTGCACTGCGCCCTGAGGCCGTTGCGAGTTTGCCTAGCGAATCCCGCCGCCGGCAGGCTCTGCGCGTTCGCCCCGTGCACCGGCCGCCACCCAGGCCCGGATGGCGGCGCGCTCCTGTTCCTCCATGTAGGTCAGGTTGCCGGGGGGCATGGACCGGCTGAGCCCCGAATGCAGCAGCACCTCGTGGGCCGCGCGGGCGATGGCTGCCTCGGTATCCAGCGCCACCCCGCCTGGCGCGCGGGCAAGTCCTGGCCAGGGCGGGGCCTCGGCATGGCACATGGAGCATCGGCCCAGCACGATCCCCACCACCTCGTCGAAACCGGGGGCTGCGGCATAGCGTTCTGCCAGCGGGTCGGGCGCTTGCGCGGCCTCGGCCTGCGGCCCCCGCAGGGCCGGTGCGACCGACAGGGCCACGATCACCAGAAAGATCGCGGCCGTCGCCCCCCATGTCCACCAGACCCGGCCGCCGCTGGCATGAAGCGTGTTGAAGAAATGCCGGATCGTCACCCCCATCAGGAAGACCAGCGCAGCGATCAGCCAGTTCCACTCGCTGGCAAAGGCAAGCGGGTAGTGGTTGGACAGCATCAGGAAGATCACAGGCAGCGTCAGGTAATTGTTGTGGGTGGAACGCTGCTTGGCGATCACGCCATATCTGGCATCGGGCGTGCGGCCCGCCCGCATGTCGGCCACGACGATCTTCTGGTTGGGGATGATCACCATGAAGACATTGGCAGACATGATGGTGGCGGTGAACGCCCCCAGATGCAGCAGCGCCGCACGCCCGGTGAAGACCTGGGCATAGAACCACGACATCGCCACCAGAACGCCGAACAGCAGCAGCATCAACCGCGTCGGATCGCGCCCGAGCGGAGAGCGGCACAGCAGGTCATAGGCCAGCCAGCCAAGCGCGAGAGAGCCTACCGAGATCGCCACCGCGCCCCAGATGGGCAGCGGCATCCGCTCGTGATCGATGAGATACAGATCGGCACCGATGTAGTAGAGCACCGCCATCAGCGCAAAGCCCGAGAGCCAGGTCGCATAGCTCTCCCATTTGAACCAGGTCAGGTGCTCGGGCAGATGGTCGGGTGCCACCATGTATTTCTGGATGTGGTAGAATCCGCCGCCATGCACCTGCCATTCCTCGCCCTGCACGCCGCGCGGCAGATGTCCGCCCTTGCGCAGACCCAGATCGAGCGCGATGAAGTAGAACGACGACCCGATCCAGGCGATGGCGGTGATGACATGCACCCAGCGCAGCGCGAATTCGGCCCAGGACCATATGACCGCCCCGGCAAGACCCATCTCGAGCATGGTTCAGCTTCCCCGATAGGTGGAATAACCGAAAGGCGAAAGCAGCAGCGGCACATGGTAATGCTGGCCTGCATCGGCGATGCCGAAGCGGATGGGCACCTCGTCCAGGAACAGCGGCTCGCCCCCGGCCATGCCGGTCGCGCGCAGATAATCGCCGACGGCAAAGCGCAATTCGTAGGTGCCCGCTTCCAGCGCGCCGGGGGGCAGGATCGGCGCATCGGTGCGCCCGTCGCCATTGGTCACCACATCGGCCAAGGCAACCGGCCCAGCGGGGTCGATCCGGTGCAATGTGATCCGCAGACCGGCCGCAGGACATCCCCGCGCCGTATCGAGGACATGTGTCGTCAGAAATCCGCCCGCCATGCGCGCCCCCTTGCACTGCCCTCCGAAAAGGTCTTTCCGCAAAAGCGGCGCGCGGTCAACATGGGTGCCGGTGCCGCAAGGCCGCAAGAGGACAGCGCATGAGCCACAGCCCCCCCCGCTACCCCCGCGATCTGCGCGGCCACGGTGCCGTTCCCCCGGAGGCGGAATGGCCCGGACAGGCACGGGTGGCGGTGTCGATCGTTCTGAACTTCGAGGAGGGCGGCGAGAATTGCCTGCTTCATGGCGATGCCGCCTCCGAGGCGTTCCTGTCCGATATCGCCGGGGCACAGCCCTGGCCCGGGCAGCGCCACTGGAACATGGAATCGATCTACGATTACGGCGCGCGCGCAGGTTTCTGGCGGCTCCACCGCATCCTGACGGCGCGCGGATTGCCGGTGACGGTCTTCGGTGTGGCGACGGCGATGGCCCGGGCTCCCGAACAGGTGGCCGCCATGCGCGATGCGGACTGGGAAATTGCCAGCCACGGCCTGAAATGGGTGGAACACCGCGACATGCCCGAAGAGGAGGAGCGCGCCGGCATAGCCGAGGCTATCCGCCTGCATACGGAGGTGACGGGTATGCCGCCGCGCGGCTGGTATACGGGGCGGTGTTCGGTCAATACCCTGCGGCTGACCGCCGAGACGGGCCGGTTCGACTGGGTCTCGGACAGCTATGACGACGACCTGCCCCATTGGGTGCGCATCGCAGAGCGTGACCAGCTGGTGCTCCCTTACACGCTGGAATGCAACGACATGCGCTTTGCCACCGCACCCGGCTGGGTGACGGGGGCGATTTCGGGCAATATCTCATCGATACGTTCGATCTGCTGCACGCAGAGGGCGGGCGGATGATGTCGGTGGGCCTGCATTGCAGGCTGGCGGGCAGGCCGGGCAAGGCGGCGGGGCTGGTGCGGTTTCTCGATCACATCGCGGCAAGGGGCGGGGCATGGGTGGCGACCCGGGGGCGGATCGCCGCGCATTGGGCAGCGCTGCATCCGCCCGTGCGCAGGGAACGGCCCTCGCAGATGGACAGCGCGGCCTTTGTCGCCCGGTTCGGCGGGGTGTTCGAGCATTCGCCCTGGGTGGCCGAACGTGCCTGGAGGCTGGAGCTGGGCCCCGCCCATGACAGCGCGGCAGGCCTGCACAACGCGCTGGCGCGGGTCTTTCGCAGCGCCAGCCAAGACGAACGGATGGGCGTGCTGCGCGCCCATCCAGACCTGGCGGGCAAGCTGGCCGCTGCACGCCGCCTGACCGCAGAGAGCACCGCCGAGCAGGCAAGCGCCGGTCTGGACGCGCTGACCGACGCCGAGCGCGCGACCTTCCAGCGGCTGAATGCCGATTACGTTGCACGGCATGGCTTTCCCTTCATCATCGCCGTCCGCGACCACGACAAGGAAGGCATCCTGCGCGCCTTCGAGACCCGGCTTGCCCAGGACAGCGCCGCAGAATTCGCCACCGCCTGCACTCAGGTCGAGCGGATCGCCGCCCTGCGCCTGAAGGAGATGCTTCCGTGACCGACACATCCGACAGCACCGCGCCCCCCGCACAGCCGCCGTCTCCGGGGGGGCTGCCGCCGCAATCTGCGCTGATGACCGGGCGCGCCGTCTTCACCGAGGCCTATGCCGTCATCCCGCGCGGGGTGATGCGGGACATCGTCACCAGCCTGCTGCCCGGATGGGAGGGCGCACGCGCGTGGATCCTCGCCCGCCCGCTTTCAGGCTTTGCCGAAACCTTCGCGATGCTGCTGGTCGAGTTGGAACCCCACGCCCATGCGCCCGCGCCCGAGCCCGAGGCAGGCGCGCAGGGTGTGCTCTACGTGACCGGGGGCGCGCCTGTGCTGCATCTGGAGGATACGCGGCACAGTCTTTCCCCGGGCAGCTATGCCTATCTGCCGCCGGGCTGTGCATGGTCGCTGGAAAACCCCGGAGACACCGCGCGGCTGATCTGGCTGCGCAAGCGTTGGGAGCCGGCCCCCGGCCTGACCCCGCCCGCGCCCTTTGTCACCTCCGAGGCCGACCACAGCCCCGTCACCATGCCCGGTGCCCCGGCATGGAAGACCACGCGCTTTGTCGATCCGGCCGATCTGCGGCACGACATGCATGTGAACATCGTCACCTTCGAGGCAGGAGGCTCCATCCCCTTCGAGGAAACCCATGTCATGGAGCACGGCCTCTTCATCCTCGAGGGCAAGGGCGCTTACCGGCTCAACCGCGACTGGGTCGAGGTGGAGGCGGGCGATTTCCTCTGGCTGCGTGCCTTCTGCCCGCAGGCCTGCTATGCCGCCGGGCCGGGACGATTTCGCTATCTGCTCTACAAGGATGTGAACCGCCACCCCGCGCTGGCGCGGCCGTTGTGACCGGAACGGGCATGACGCGGATCGTGGCCCGGCCCCTGACCCCTGCGGCCTTTGCCCCGTTCGGCGATGTGCTGGAGGTGACGGGCCCGCCCGATCGCATCATCAACGAGGGGGCATGCGGGCGCTGGCACGACAGGGCGCGGCTGGATTTCGGCCCCGGGGGCCGGGCCGGGCTGTCGCTGTTCCGGGCCGTGCCGCGCGCCCTGCCCTATCGCCTGTCCCTGCTGGAGCGGCACCCCGACGGCTCGCAGGCCTTCGTGCCGCTGCAGGAGGCGCCCTTTCTGGTGATCGTCGCCCCGGACGCGGGCGGCGTGCCGGGCAGGCCGCTGGCTTTTGTCACGGTGCCCGGACAGGGTGTGAACTACCTGCGCGGAACATGGCACGGTGTTCTGGCACCGCTGTCGGACGGGGTGTTCGCAGTGATCGACCGCATCGGCCCAGGGCCCAACCTCGAGGAGCACCGTTTTGCAGCGCCCCTCGAAGTGGTTGCTGGGTAGCGGGCAGCGCCCGCGCCCTATTCCGCGGCCAGCACGCCCCGGGCGATCTGGTCGGCCTCGATCGATTCGAACAGCGCCTTGAAGTTGCCCTCGCCAAAGCCATCGTCGCCCTTGCGCTGGATGAATTCGAAGAAGATCGGGCCGATCACGGTTTTCGAGAAGATCTGCAGCAGGATGCGGGTTTCACCGCCATCCACCACGCCTTCTCCGTCGATCAGGATGCCGTGCTTCTTCATCCGGTCAAGCGGCTCTTCGTGGCCCTGCACCCGCTCCTTGCTGAGCGCGTAATAGGCATCGGGCGGCTTGGGCATGAAGCGGATGCCGCGCTCGGCGATGGCATCGGTGGCGGTGTAGATGTCGTCGCAGCCGACTGCGATGTGCTGGATGCCTTCGCCGTTGTAGCGGCGCAGGTATTCCACGATCTGGCCGGTCTCGCCCCGGTCCTCGTTGATGGGAATGCGGATGCGCCCGCAGGGCGAGGTCAGTGCGCGGCTCAGCAGGCCGGTGAACTTGCCCTCGATGTCGAAAAAGCGGATCTCGCGGAAGTTGAACAGCCGCTGGTAGAAGTCGAACCACATGTCCATGTTGCCCTTGTGAACATTGTGGGTCAGGTGGTCGAGGTAGTGAAAGCCGACGCCCTCGGGCTTGTCGGCACCGGGGTGCAGGAAATCGAACTCGGCCTCATAGGCCGACCCGCGTGCACCCCAGCGATCCACGAAATAGATCAGGCTGCCGCCGATCCCGCGGATCGCGGGCGCGTCCAGTGTCTTGCCGGGGCCGTCGAACGGCTCGGCCCCGTTGTTCACGGCATGATCGAAGGCGGCCTGCGCATCGACGACCCGCCATCCCATCGAGGGCGCGCAGGGGCCGTGTTCCGCGACAAAGCCGGCGGCGTGGCCGTCCGGGTCGGCATTGACGATGTAGGTGATGTCGCCCTGCTGCCACAGCTCGATGGGGCGCGAGCGGTGGCGGGCGGTCAGCGCATAGCCCATCCGGCCGAACAGGTCGCGAAGCACCTCGGGGTCCTCGTGGGCGAATTCGACGAATTCAAAGCCGTTGGTGCCAGCCGGGTTTTGCCTGGAAATCGGGGAAAGCGGGGCGTCGTGGGGGAAGGGTCCCATGGGTTTCTCCTGTCGCGCGGGATTTGACCCAGTCTGCCCGAAAACGCGCGCTGGTTCTGCGCGTTCTTTGTGGTAATATCGCTGGATATTGCGGGAATTCTGCGGGATTTATGGCAAAGATGCGTGATTCAATCATCCGCCATGATCAGATCGACGCGGCCATCCTGCGCGCGCTGCAGGGCGACGCCACGCTGACGGCCGAGGCGCTGGGGGCAGCAGTGGGGTTGTCCGCCAGCCAGGCGGGGCGCAGGCGGCAGCGGCTGGAGGAGGCGGGTGTGATCTCGCACTACACCGCCCGGCTGGAGCCGGCCCGCCTTGGCCTCGATGTGCAGGCCTTCGTACAGGTGACCATGGCCCGTCACACCCGCGACGCCGCCGCCAGCTTCGAGCGGCTGGCGCGCGCGCGCGCCGAGATCGTCAGCGCATGGACGATGACCGGCGAGGCCGATTACCTGCTGCGGGTCTTCTGCCCCGACCTTGCCGGGTTGCACCTGCTGATCCGTGAGGTGCTTCTGTCGCACGAGGCGGTGGCGCGGGTCGAAAGCCGGATCGTGATGGAACAGATCAAGCGCGACGCGCCCCTGCCGGTGTGACGTGCCCTCAGCCTGCGGGCTGCACCAGCCGCCCCAGCGGATGCCCGGCAAGGATGTGGACGTGCAGATGCGGCACCTCCTGCATCCCGTCGCGCCCCGCGTTGGAGATGAGGCGATAGCCCGCGCCGTCGGCCCCGGGCTCCAGCCCCTTGAGGCGGCACACCTCGGCGACGGCACGGGTGAAATCGGCAATCTCTTCGACAGAGGCCTCCTGCGCGAAATGGTCGTAATTCACATAGGCGCCCCGGGGGATCACCAGAACATGCACGGACGCCTGGGGCGCGATGTCGTCAAAGGCCAGCGAATGGGGGGTTTCCAGCACCTTGCTGCAGGGGATCTCTCCGCGCAGGATGCGGGCAAAGATGTTCGTGTCGTCATAGGTATAGGGCATTCTGGCCTCTCAATCGTCGAACAGATAGGGCGTCTCGGCAAGCCGCAGCGCAGACGCTTCGGAGATGTCGAAGAACTGCGCCATTTCGGCCGCGTTCTCGGTGGTGCCGTGGCGCTGGCTGATGCGGTGGTGATGGGTGAAACCGGCGTCGCGGATGCGGTCGATCTCGTAGGCGAAATCGTGCCGCACGGTGGGCAGCAGCATCTCGATCGTCGCCCGGGATGTGGCCTCTCCCGCCAGCCCCACCCGGCGGGTGTGCCCCACGAGGTAATCATCGGAATAGAGGCATTCGATCTCCAGCAGTCGCGTCGTGCAGCGGTCGGCGTAGAAATCCTGCAGGATATCGAAACTGCCGGGGTCGAGGCAGATCATCATCCGGTCGGTGCCATGATAATCGAGCAGCACACGCATCATGGCACGGCGGTGGCGCGTCCGCTTGGCCATGGTGGACTGGATGCCACCAAGGTCGGGCAGCGCGGTCGATTCCTCGTCGAAGAGATAGGCCACACCCCTGATCCCGGTCTCGGCCTCGGCAGCGGCCAGCAGGCGCTTGGCCACATGCCATTTCTTGCAGCACAGCACCAGAAGCTCCCGGTCGCGGCCCAGCGTGCTCTCGCGCTCCCAGAATCGGGGGGCAAAGCGCCGCCCCTGACGCCCGCGACCCACCAGGAACTCGAACAGCCGCCGCCCCTCGTTGGAGATGGCGAAATCGGTGCGGTCGGACGCGTAGAGATCGCCCAGTCGTTTCTTGAGGTCGGTCGCCTCGGGCGAGATCTTGCGGGCGAACAGGTAATCCTGCGCCAGAAGCAGGTCGTAATGATCGTTGTAGAAATTGACCGGCATCCCGTAGTCGGTGAACATCAGGAAGGTCAGCGTGCGCGAGACGATCTCTCCATCCGGTACCAGATGGCGGACCAATGTCTGAAAGAAGGTCTCGTCAGGGATCCAGGTGGTGCGGAAGAAACGCAGCACATCAGGCCGCTCCCTCAGAAAGGCCATCAGCTTCTCGACGGTCGCCCGGCGCAGGCACCACCATTGCGAGCCGATCATCACCCGCAGATCGTCGGGCACCGTGCGGGCAAGGCCGAGGCGCTTTTGCAACTCGAACGATGCATAGAACAGCCGCTTGCTGTTGCGCTCGTTGAAATAGTGCCGATAGATCAGCCGCTCCTCGCGCAGGCCCGTCTTGATCCAGCCCGAGGTGAAGAAATCGAACGACTCGATATAGTCGACATCCCGGGCATCGAGGAAGGCATGGGCGTAGTGGTGCGACTTGATCGCCATGCAATCGCCCGACAGCATGTAGAGGTGCGTGGCATCCGGAAAGGCCGCCAGTGCCGCCTCCACCCCCAGCAGCGTGGCGGCGACCAGCGACCATTCTCCCCAGCCGCATTTCAGCCGCTTGCGGGTGAAGGTGACCGCCTCCACCCCGTCCAGCCCTTCGCGGATGCGGCGAAACTGCGCCTCGGGGGCGTTGGCGTCGAAGTGGATGGCCACGAAATCCCCGGCCTCTGCAAGTTGCCGGGCCTGGCGGACGATGCCCTCGGGGTCCTTGTGACAGAGCAGGATGTAGGCGATGCGGGCCATGTCTGCGGGCGATTCCGGTGATCGAGGGCGCGGGCGTGCTTTGAGGCCCGCACAGCTAACCCAAACGGACATTGAAAAGACAGAACCTTTTTGCGATGACCTTGGGGCCCGTCACGGAATGCGGGCTGGAGGACGGCGGCATGGGGTTTCCCGGCACCTGGATGACCGAGAGCGGCAGCGTTGCCTATCGCGTCATTCCCAAATGCGCCTGCTCGACCATCGGGCAGATCATGTTCTACACTGATCACGGACGCTTTTTCGATGGCGACATCCATGATGCGACCGAAGGCATCCACAAATGGTCGCGCGATGACAGCCAGCCCCTGATCGAACAGGCGGTGCGGGGGCAGCAGGTGTTCACCTTCACCTGCGTGCGCAACCCCTATACCCGCATCCTGTCATCATTTTTCGACAAGATCTGTGGGATTCAGCGCAACGGAAAACGCTATCGCGGCAACCTGGTGCCGCTTCTGGTGCAGCGCTACGGCATCGAGGTCGAGGGCGATTTCGACCAGATCGCCAGTTTCCGCCGCTTCCTGCTGTTCGCCCGTGACACGATCCGCTGGCGCCGCCCGATGGAGCCGGACATCCACTGGTCAGCCGTGGCGGGCCATGCCGCCACCCTGGTGGTGAACGGCGGGCGATACGACCACATCTTTTTCACCGAGAAGTTCAACGAGGGCATGCAGGGGGTTCTTGACAGGATCGAGACGAAACACCCCGTCGATCTGGCATCGATCCCGCGCTTCAACGAATCCGAGGGGCACGGGCCCAAGCGCGCGCATCCGGTGGAGGATTATTTCGACGATCTGTCGATGCACCTCGTCTACGAGATCTACAAACGGGATTTTCAGCTGTTCCGCTATGATTTCGAGAACCCGGGCAACAAGATGCCCATCGGCGAGATCGACCTCGACGAGGTCCACGCCAAGCTGGGCGACTGAGCGGTCGGCGCTCAGGTCTCCAGTTCGTGGTGATAGCGCTGCCGGGCCAGTTCCTCGTGCGAGCGGGCGCGGCCTTCGCTGCGCAGGGTTGATTCCACGAAGTCCAGATGTGCCGCAGCCGCGTCCCGGGCAGCCTCCGGGTCACGGGCCTGCAGGGCGTTGTTGATGGCGCGGTGCTGCTCCAGCAACTGATCGCGGGTCGCGCGCTGGCGGAACATGGCCTGCCGGTTGTAGAAGACACCATCCGCCAGCAACTCGAACATGGAGCGCATCATGTGCAGCCGGACAATGTTGTGGGACGCCTCGACGATAGCCAGATGAAATTGCGCATCGAGCTGCGCCTCGTCGGTCGGGTCGCGCTTGGAATGGGCCGCCTCCATCTTGTGGAACAGCGTGTCGATCACCTTGAGGTCGGTCCCGGTGCCCAGTGTCGCCGCCCGCTCTGCCGACATCGATTCGAGGTCACGGCGAAAATCGATATAGTCGAAGATTGCATCCTCATGGCTGCGGAACAGCCGCACCAGCGCCGGCGAGAAGGCCGAGCCCAGCACCTCGGCGACAAAGACACCGGCGCCGGGGCGGGTGCTGACAAGGCCCGCCTGCTGCAACTCCGCCAGCGCCTCACGCAGGCTGGGTCGTGACACGCCCAGCCTGTCGGCAAGCTCGCGCTCTGCCGGCAGACGCTCTCCCGGGCGCAGCACACCGCGCAGAATCAGAAGCTCGATCTGGCGGACAACCGCGCTCGAGAGCTTTTCCGAAACGATCTTCTGGAAGGGCACAGCGGGCCTCGCGGTCAGATATTCTTACCGCGATACTATTTCACAAATGAAATAGGTTGCAAGGGATTATGTGTCGCAACCTGTTTCGTGGTGCCAGGGCCTCAGCTGCGCGGGCGGATCACGATCTCCACGCGGCGGTTGCGCGAGCGGCCCTCGACGGTGGCGTTGGAGGCCACCGGTTGTGTCAGGCCAAGTCCGAAGGCCCGCAGACGGTCGCGCGAAACGCCGTTCGCCAGAAGAACATCGGCCACGCGCAGGGCGCGGCGGGTCGACAGCTCCTGGTTGAAGGCGGCGGAGCCCACGTTGTCGGTATGGCCGATCACCTCGACCGTGGTGTCGGGATAATTGTTCAGGCTGCGCGCAAGCGTGACCAGATCCGAAGTCAGCGCGGGGGTCAGCTGGTCCGATCCGGTAGCGAACAGGATATCCTGCGGCATGGTCACCACCAGCGCATTGCCGGTGTTCACCACGCCCACATTGTTGCCCATGCTGCCGCGCAACTCCTGCGCCTGACGTTCCAGCTGCTGGCCGACCAGGCCACCGACCATGGCACCCGCAATAGCGCCAGCGGCGGTGCTGAAGGGCTGGTTCTGCCCACCGGCGATGGCACCGACGCCCGCGCCCACGATGGCACCGGCCACAGCACCCTGCTGGGTCTGGGACATGCTGCCCCCCGGCTCCACACAGCCCGACAGCACAAGCGCCGATGCGCCAGCCATGATCACGAGTCGTGCGCGATGCATCTTGTCTTCCTCCGATGTGCGAATGTCGCGGCGTCTAGATAGCATCGCCGCGCCCGCCTTGCGAGGGGGGAGCGACACAAGGGGCGGATGTATGCCGAAGCGTTCCGTCGCTCGCCCGCGCCGCCTCCAGTGCCAGCAGACGCCGCTTGGCCGTCAGCCCCCAGCGATAGCCGCCCAGCGCCCCCGTACCCCGCAGAACCCGGTGACAGGGGATCAGCCAGGCAATCGGATTGGCCCCCACCGCCTGCCCCACGGCGCGGGCGGCACGGGGCCTCCCGACCGCCTCGGCCAGCGCGCCATAGGTGGTCGTCACGCCCTCCGGCAGGGCCAGCAGCGCCTCCCATACCTGAACCTGAAAGGGCGCACCCAGCGGTGCCAGCACCACCTCGCCACGGCGCGCAAAGGCCGCCTCGACCCATTTCCGCAACGCCTCGCCCCCCGGCACCAGCCGCGCGCGGGGCCAGCGCGCCTGCATCCCTGCCAGTGCCTCGTCCCGCCCCTCGGTGACAAAGACCAGCCCTGACAATCCGCGCGCCCCCCCCGCCGCCAGCATCTCCCCCAGAGGGCCCTGAAAGAAGGCATGCTCCAGTTCCAGCCCCGCCCCGCCCGAGGCATGGGCACCGGGGCTCATCGCCTCCCAATGCAGGAAGAGGTCGTGCAGGCGACCCGTGCCCGAAAGACCCGCCCCCTGCGCCACCGCCTCCAGGCTTTCTCCCGCGCGCAGCCGCCCTCGCACCTCTCCGAGCACGAGCGCCTGCTGAAAGCGCTTGGGTGAGACGCCGGCCCAGGCGGTGAAGACACGCTGGAAATGCGCGGCGGACAGACCCAGGCGATCCGCAAGCGCCTCCAGGGGCAGATGACGGCACTCCTCGCTCTCGATCAGGGCGATGGCGCGGGCGATCAGGCGGTAATGATAGGGATCAGAGCTCATGCGGCCTCCGGTACTTGCAGCCCTGCCTAGCCATGGCGCGCGCCCTGTGCCACCCGAAGCCTGCGCAATGCGCGCCTTGCCCCCGGCGGCCCGGGCGGGCATAGACGGGCCATGCCCGCGCCCATCGATTACCACACCATCACCGAGATCTTCCGCCGGTTCCACGCCGCAGAGCCCGAGCCGAAAGGCGAGCTCGAGCATCACGATGCCTTCACGCTGCTTGTGGCCGTGGCGCTGTCGGCCCAGGCGACCGACGCGGGCGTCAACCGCGCGACACGCAGCCTCTTTGCCGTGGCCGATACGCCCGAGAAGATGCTCGCTCTGGGCGAAGAGGGGATCGTCGCGCACATCCGCACCATCGGGCTGTTTCGCAACAAGGCGCGCAACGTGCTCAAGCTGTCGCGCATCCTGGTCGAGCAATATGGCGGCGAGGTACCCGCCTCGCGCGCCGCCCTGCAAGCGCTGCCCGGGGTTGGCCGCAAGACGGCGAATGTCGTGCTCAACATGTGGTGGCGCTTTCCGGCCCAGGCGGTGGACACGCACATCTTTCGGGTCGGCAACCGTACCCGCATCGCCCCCGGGCGCACGGTGGAGGCCGTGGAGCGCGCCATCGAGGACAACGTGCCCGCCCCCTTCCAGCAACACGCCCATCACTGGCTGATCCTGCATGGCCGCTATGTCTGCAAGGCGCGAAAACCCGCCTGCGGTGCCTGCCTGATCGCCGATCTGTGCCCATTCGAGGAGAAGACTGCATGAACAAGCGTTATCAGGTCGTCGGCATCGGCAATGCCATGGTGGATGTGCTCTGCCAGGTGGACGATGCGTTTCTCTCCCGCGCGGGCGTCGAGAAGGGGATCATGCAGCTGATCGACATGCCCCGTGCCGTGGCACTCTATGGACAGATGGGCCCCGCGCGCGAGGTCTCGGGCGGCTCGGCCGCCAACACGATCGCGGGTTTCGCGGCCCTCGGCGGGCGCACGGCCTATGTCGGCAAGGTGCGCGACGACCAGCTGGGAGCGATCTTTGCCCATGACATGCGCGCCCAGGGGGCCGACTACGAGACCCCCTTCGCGCCTGCGCAGACGACAGAGGAGACCGGGCGCTGCATGGTGCTTGTCACCCCCGACGGCGAGCGGTCCATGTCCACCTACCTCGGCGTGTCCGAGCACCTCTCGCCCACGGACATCGACCCCGCGCAGATGGCCCAGGCCGAATGGCTCTATCTCGAGGGCTACCGCTTTGACGGTCCGGAAAGCCACGCCGCCTTTGCCAAGGCCATTTCGGCCACGCGCGCGGCGGGTGGGCGGGTCTCGCTCACCCTGTCCGACCCGTTCTGCGTGAAGCGCCACCGCGACGCCTTCCGCGCGATGATCCGCGACCATGTGGACCTGCTGTTCTGCAACCAGCACGAGCTTCTGGCGATGTATCGCAACGCCACCCTCGACGAGGCGATGGACGAGGCCGCATCGGAAATCGATATCGTCGCCTGCACCGCGTCCGAACAGGGCGCGTGGGTTCTGGCCGGGGGCGAGCGGCACCATGCCCCGGCGGTCGCCACTTCGGTGGTGGATGCCACGGGGGCGGGCGATCTCTTTGCCTCGGGCTTTCTGTGGGGGATGATCGAGGGCCGCCCCTGGGCGGAATGCGCGCGTATGGGCTGCATCGCGGCGGGCGAGGTCATCTCCCATATCGGCGCCCGGCCCGAAGCCGACCTCAAGGCCCTGATGGCCCGGGATCGCCTTGGCTGAGGCCCCCCTCCCGGCACCCCCGGCAGATGCGGGAGGCGCGCCGCCCACGCGGTCGTTCCTCTTCGCGGTCGGCCTGTTCCTGCTGGGCGTGCTGTTGCTCGATATCATGGGGATCATCGTGAAGATGCTCCTGCCCCGCTATGGGGCGGTGGAGTTGTCGGCCTATCGCAACCTGATCGGCATGGTGCCAGCTGTCGCCATCCTGCTGTGGTCGAACGAGTTCCGCTGGACGCGGCAGGCGCTCATCATCCGGCAATGGCTGCTTGCCTTCGTGCGGGGGGTGCTGGTGGCGGGGGCGCAATTGCTGTTCTACGCCGCGCTCCTCTATCTGGAATTCGCCACCGTCTCGGCACTGGGGCAGACAACGGCCATCTTCGTGGTGGCGCTGTCCGTCCCCATCCTCGCCGAGCGGGTAGGCTGGCTGCGCTGGACGGCGGTGATGATCGGCCTTGCAGGCGCAATCCTGATCATCCGCCCGGGCTCGGACGCCTTCAGCCTTGCCGCACTTTTTCCGCTTGGATCGGCCTTCTGCTATGCCCTTTCGCAGGTCCTCGCGCGCCGGATCGACGACGACGTGCCGACAGCCCTCGTCTATGTCTACCAGGCCATCGCGGCTGCGCTCTCGGCGGCGGCGATGGCGGTGCTGACCACCGGCTTCAGCCCGGTGGAAAGCGTGACTGATGGTGTACTGATCCTGACCATGGGGGCCGCAGGCGGAGCCGCGGTTCTGCTGCTGCTTGTTTCGGCGCGCATCGCAACGCCCGCGCGCGTGGCACCGTTCCAGTATTTCGGAATCATCAGCGCCTTCGTGCTGGGCTATATCTTCTTCGGAGAAGCCCCTGTGGAAACACTGTTTCCTGGTGTAATTCTGATCGTCGCAAGCGGGCTGATCATCCTGTGGCGCGAGCGGGCGAAGCGCCCCCGCAGGCCGCCACCCCTGCCGCGAGAACCCTGAACGCGGCGCGTCAGCCCGCCTCGCGGAGCCGCACGAGCGCCGCCGACAGTCGGGCCGCCTCATCGCGCAGCAGCGCAAGTTGCTCCCGGCTCTCCTCCACCACTTCGGCCGGGGCCTGGGCTGCGAAACGGGGGTTCGACAACCGCCCCTCAAGCCCCCTTGCGTCCTTCTCCAGCCGGTCGAGGCTTTTCTGCAGGCGCGATGCCTCGGCGGCAAGGTCGATCGCATCGGCCAGCGGCAGTGCAAAGGTGCCCCCTTCCACCGCCACCGTCACCGCACCCTTGGGCAGGTCCCTGACCGGGCGCATCTCCTCTATCCGGGCCAGCCGCGCGATCAGCGCTGCATTGCCGGAAACCGCTCGCTCCATGTCCTCGTCGCGATCCACCATCAACAGCGAAAGCTGCAGCCCCGCAGGCACCCGCAATTCGGCCCGGGCCGAGCGGATCGCCTCGATCACCGCGATCACGCGCCCCATTTCGGCCGATGCACCAGTGTCGCGGGGAAGCGCTCCGGCGTCCGGCCAGTCGGCATGGGCCAGCACCGAGGGGCGCGCGCCTGTCAATTGCCAGATCTCCTCGGTCACGAACGGCATGAACGGGTGCAGAAGCTTCAGGCAGGTCTCCAGCACATGGGCCATCACCGCCCGGGTCTCGTCGGCCTGTTCCGGATCGGCCAGAAGCGGCTTGGCGAATTCCACATACCAGTCGCAGACCGTTCCCCAGACAAAACCGTAAAGCCCGCCCGCCGCATCGTTGAAGCGAAACGCCTCGAGCGCCTCATGGGTGCCAGAGACGGCGCGCGCCGTCTCGCCCAGAATCCAGCGGTTGGCCGTCGCCCTCGGCGCCTCGGGCGGGGGCAGTGCTGCGCCGCGCCCTTCCCAGACGCCGTTCATCTCGGCAAAGCGGGTGGCGTTCCACAGCTTGGTGGCAAAGTTGCGATAGCCGGCGATCCTGTCCTTCGACAGCTTCAGATCGCGCCCCATCGCCGCCATCGAGGCAAGGGTGAAGCGCACCGCATCGGCACCGTATTCGTCGATCAGGTCCAGCGGGTCGAGGACATTGCCCAGGCTCTTGGACATCTTCTTGCCCTTCTCGTCCCGGACAAGAGCGTGGACATAGACATCCCGGAAGGGCACTTCGCCCACCACGGCAAGTTGCATCATCATCATCCTGGCAACCCAGAAGAAAATGATGTCAAAGCCGGTGACCAGAACGTTGGTGGGAAAGTAACGCCGCAGCTCCGGCGTGTCCTCGGGCCAGCCCAGCGTGCCGATGGGCCAGAGCCCGGAGGAGAACCAGGTGTCGAGGACATCCTCGTCCTGCCGCAGCATGCGACCCGGAGCCATGGCCCGGGCCGCAGCGGCATCGGGAGCGCAATACTGATTGCCCTCATCATCATACCAGACCGGAATCCGGTGGCCCCACCAGAGCTGGCGCGAGATGCACCAGGGCTCGATGTTCTCCAGCCAGTGATAATATACTTTCTCGTGCTGTTCCGGCAGGATGCGCGTGCGACCTTCGCGCACCGCGTCAAGTGCAGGCCCGACGATCCTTGCCGCATCCACGAACCATTGGTCGGTCAGCATCGGCTCGATCACCACCTTGGAGCGATCGCCGAAGGGCTGCATCATGGGCCGGGCCTCGATCAGGGGCACAACCTCCTCCGGGTCGCCCGGCTTTCCGCCCAGCCTCGGATCGTCCGCCCGCGTCATGACCGCCAGACCCTCGGCGGTGATCTCCTCCACCACCCGCGCGCGCGCCTCCAACCTGTCCAGCCCGCGCAGATGCTCCGGCACCAGGTTGAGCGAATCTGCCTCCTCCTCGGACAGGGTGCGCTCTGCGCGCGCCACAGCGGCCGCAATGGCGGCGGCCTCGGCATAGGAGGCTCCGTCGGCGCGCATCCGGGCACGGGTGTCCATCAGGCGATAGCAGGGAATCCCGGCCCGGCGGGCCACGGCATGGTCATTGAAATCATGCGCGCCCGTGATCTTGACCGCGCCCGAGCCGAAGGCCGGGTCGGGGTAGTCATCCGCGATGATCGGAATCAGACGCCGGTGCTCCTGCGGACCGACCGGGATCTCGCAGAGCTTTCCGATAATTGGCGCATATCGCTCATCATCCGGATGAACTGCCACCGCGCCGTCGCCCAGCATCGTTTCGGGCCGTGTCGTGGCGATGGAGATGTAGTCGCGGATCTCGTCCACCACCACGGCCCCGTCGGCATCACGCTCCACATAGCGATAGGTTTCGCCCCCCGCGAGCGGGTACTTGAAGTGCCACATCTGGCCGGCCACCTCGACATTCTCCACCTCCAGGTCAGAGATGGCGGTCTCGAAGTGCGGGTCCCAGTTGACCAACCGCTTGCCGCGATAGATGAGCCCCTTGTTGTAAAGCTCTACAAAGACGCGGATCACCGCATCATGAAAATTGCCCTCTTCGCCCTCGGGAGCGCCGGGGGCCCCCGACATGGTGAAGGCGTTGCGCGACCAGTCGAGCGAGCAGCCCAGCCGCTTGAGCTGCCCGATGATGGTACCGCCCGACTTGCGCTTCTGCTCCCAGACCAACGCCTCGAAGGCCTCGCGGCTGAAATCGGTGCGCCGCTTGCCCTCTTTCGCCAGTTCCCGCTCCACCACCATCTGGGTGGCGATTCCGGCATGATCCTGCCCCGGCTGCCACAGCGTGTCATGGCCCTGCATCCGATGCCAGCGGACCAGAATGTCCTGCAGCGTGTTGTTGAAGGCATGGCCCATATGCAGGCTGCCGGTCACATTGGGGGGCGGGATCA
>JAFIEC010000209.1 GCA_020832725.1 Paracoccaceae bacterium
ACGAGGTCGGCGGGCTTGCGGCCCGCGGCCACGGCGACAAGACGGGGGGCCGCATCGGCCCAGGAGGGAAAGATCTGCTGCATGGGCGATGTTCTCACGGCGCAGGCCCGCGATCAAGCGCGACCCGGCCCTGCGGCAAAAGGGCCGCGCCCGGCTCGGAGCAGGACACGGCGGGCCTCGGCTGGCATGCCCGGTCGCGCAGCCCGCTCAGATACTCATGCAGAGATACTTCAGCTCCGAATAATCCTCGATCCCGTGGCGGGAGCCCTCGCGGCCGTGGCCGGATTGCTTGACGCCGCCGAAGGGGGCGACCTCGGTAGAGATGAGGCCCGTGTTGATGCCCACCATCCCGTATTCCAGCGCCTCGGCCACGCGCCACACCCGGCCAAGGTCGCGGGCATAGAAATACGAGGCGAGGCCGAAGATCGTGTCGTTGGCCCGCGCGATCACCTCCTCCTCGGTCTCGAAACGAAAGAGAGGGGCGACGGGGCCAAAGGTCTCTTCATGGGTGACCGCCATGTCGGAGGTGACATCCGCCAGCACCGTGGGCTGAAAGAAGGTGCCCCCCAGCGCGTGCCGTGCGCCGCCCGTCATCACCCGGGCACCCCGGGCCACCGCGTCGGCCACATGCTCCTCCACCTTGGCAAGGGCCGCCGCGCTGATCAGGGGGCCGGCCGTCACCCCCTCATCGAAGCCGTCGCCCACCTTCATCCGCGCGACAGCGGCGGCCAGCTTCTCGGCAAAGGCGTCATAGACGCCCGATTGCACGTAGATGCGGTTGGCGCAGACGCAGGTCTGCCCGTTGTTGCGATACTTGGAGATCATCGCCCCCTCGACCGCAGCATCGAGGTCGGCATCGTCGAACACGATGAAGGGCGCGTTGCCACCCAGCTCCATGGAGGTGCGCAGCACCCGGTCTGCCGCCTGCCCCAGCAGGATGCGCCCCACTTCCGTCGAGCCGGTGAAGGTGATCTTGGCCACCGCCGGATTGGCGCAGAACTCCTTGCCGATCTCCGAGGAGCGCCGCGAGGTGAGGACCGAGAGCACGCCCTCGGGCACGCCCGCACGCTCGGCCAGAACGGCCATGGCCAGCGCCGACAACGGCGTCTCCGAGGCCGGGCGCACGACAAAGGCGCAGCCCGCGGCAAGCGCCGGGGCCACCTTGCGGGCGATCATGGCATTGGGAAAGTTCCACGGCGTGATTGCGGCCACCACGCCCACGGGCTGCCGCAGCACCACGATGCGCTTGTCGGGCTGGTGGCCGGGGATGGTCTCGCCGTAGAGCCGCTTGGCCTCCTCGCCGAACCATTCCACGAACGAGGCCCCATAGAGCACCTCGCCCCGGGCCTCGGGCAGGGGCTTGCCCATCTCGGCGGTCAGGATCGTGCCAAGATCGTCGGCATTCTCCACCAACAGATCGAACCAGCGGCGCAGGATCGCCGCGCGGTCCTTGCCGGTGCGCGCGGCCCAGCCGCGCTGGGCGATCCTGGCCGCGGCCAGGGCGCGGCGCGTCTCTTCCAGACCGAGATCGGGAACATGGGCCACGACGTCGCCCCGCGCCGGGTTGGTCACGGCAAAGGTCCCGCCATCTGCGGCACCCTCCCACCGGCCCGCGACAAGGGCCTTTTCGGACAGCAGCGAGGGGTCGCGCAGGCGCGCGCGCAGGTCGGTCGGCTGGTCCAGCATGTCTCTCTCCCCGTTGCGGCGCCGTCTCGGTGCGGTGCCCACAGCTTGCCCCCTCCTGCCACAGCGCATACATCCCCGCAAGAAACCCACGCCACCTGTCCCGGAGGAGAAACGGAAAATGGCCGCCAATGATCTGGACGACGCCTATGCCAATGCCGCGCATATCCGGGGCGGCGACGGCTTTCCCGCGATCTGGATGCGGGAGTCCGCAGCCTTCCGCGAAAGGATGGGCGCGCGGGCCGAATGCGACATCGCCTATGGGGCCCACCCGCGCGAGCGGCTTGACCTGTTCCGCCCTGCGGGCGAGGCGCAGGGGCTTGTCGTCTTCGTTCACGGCGGGTTCTGGCGCAGCTTCGACAAGGGGGCGTGGTCGCATTTCGCCGAGGGCGCGCTGAAGGCGGGATGGGCGGTGGCGATGCCCTCCTATGTGCTGGCCCCCGAAAACCGCATTCCCGCGATCACCGCGCAGGTTCGCGCCGCAATCGAAGAGGCGGCGGGGCTTGTCGCGGGCCCCATCCGCCTGACCGGTCATTCCGCAGGCGGGCATCTCGTGGCCCGGATGCTCTGCCCCGATGCAGCCCCCGTCGAGGCCGTGGCCCGGCGTCTCGTGCGGGTGGTGCCCATCTCGGGGCTGTTCGACCTGCGCCCGCTGATGCGCACCTCCCTCAATGACGATCTGCAGCTGACCGAGGCCGAGGCCGAGGCAGAAAGCCCGATCCTGTGCGCCGGTCCGCTGCCCGTTCCGGTTACGGCATGGGTGGGGGGGGCCGAACGGCCCGCCTTTGTGGACCAGACCCGGGCCTTTGCCGAAACCTGGCCCAAGGCCACGATGGGCGTGGACATGCTGTCCCACCATTTCGACGTGATCGACGGGTTGCGCGACCCGGCCTCGCCTCTGATGCGCGCGCTGCTGGCCTGAGGCCATGGCCCGCAGGGATCACCCCGCGCGCCGCCCGGTGCCAAAGCCGGCCGACCACGCTGGGTGGAGGTCTCACGGCTCGCTGCGGGCCAGCCAGACCCCTCGCGCCACCGCCCGGGCCAGACAGACGGCTGCGGCATGGCCGATCAGCGCCGTGTCGCGCAACGGATCGCCCAGGGGCCGCGCGCCGGTCGCCGCCGCAAAGACCAGATCACCGTCAAGCGGTGTGTGCGCGGGCACGATCGCGCGGGCCAGACCGTCATGGGCGGCCACGGCCATGCGTGTGGCCTGCGCCTGATCCAGCACCGCATCGGTGGCCACGATGGCGATGGTTGTGGCCGTGCCCCGCGCCTTGCCGGGGCCCGGCTCCGTCATCGGATCGAAGCTGTCGGCGGGCGCGTGGCCGAAGCCTCCGAACTCGTCTTCCACCTCCCAGGGCGCGGCCCAGAAATGCGGGCCCGTGCCCACCGTCACGCTGCCGATCGCGTTGACCGCAACCAGCGCCGCGACCGTGTAACCCGTGGACAGAAGCACCGAGGCGGAGCCGAGCCCCCCCTTCAGCCCCGAGATCGTCGCCCCCCGTCCGGCCCCCGCGCTGCCCAGCGCGAATTCCTCGGACGCGGCCGCCAGGGCCGCGCGCCCCAGTGCGCGATAGGGGTTCTCGGCCCAGTCCTTCTGTCCGGCATTGGCCAGATCGAACAGGATCGCCGCAGGCACGATGGGCACCCGCACGCCGCCCGGTGCGGCAAAGCCCCGCCCGGCGTTGCGTAGCGCATCGGCCACGCCTGAGGCGGCATCCAGCCCGAAGGCCGATCCGCCCGACAGCACCAGCGCATCCACCTGCTGCACCGTCTTGTCCGGGGCCAGAAGGTCCGTCTCCCGGGTGCCGGGCGCGCCGCCCATGACGGACACACCCGCAACGAAGGGAGCATCCGCCGTCACCACCGTCACGCCCGAGCGCAGGGTGCCGTCATCGGCATTGCCCACGCGAAGGCCTGAGACATCGCTCAGCAGGTTGCGGGGGCCGGGGCGCATCCGGGTCATGAGCGCGCCCTCAGATGCATCGCCCGCCGTCCACCTCGAGGATCACGCCAGTGACCATCGAAGCCTCGTCCGAGCACAGATAAAGCGCGGCATTGCCCATGTCCTCGGGTGTGGAGAAGCGCCCCAGCGGGATGGTGGAGAGAAAGCGCTGGCGGTTCTCGGCCGTGTCGCCGCCCATGAACGACGCCAGAAGCGGGGTCTCGCCCGCGACCGGGGCCAGCGCGTTGACGCGCACCCCCGAGGGGGCCAGTTCCACCGCCATGGTCCTGGTCGCGGTGATCATCCAGCCCTTGGAGG
This sequence comes from Paracoccaceae bacterium, assembly GCA_020832725.1. GTDB lineage: Bacteria > Pseudomonadota > Alphaproteobacteria > Rhodobacterales > Rhodobacteraceae > JAFIEC01. The sequence continues at coordinate 3,947 of JAFIEC010000209.1, forward strand.
CGTTATACCAGTTCAGCGTCGCCCGGGGAGACAGGCCCGCTGTAGAGGCGACGTTCAGGATCGCGCCGCCGCCTGCGGCCTTCATCGCCGGCACCAGCGCCCGCGCGGTCAGGTAGACGGATTTGCAATTGACCGCAAAGACCCGGTCGAAGGCTTCTTCGTCCACCTCTTCCAGATTGCCGCGCGCATGGGTGATCCCTGCGTTGTTCACAAGGATGTCGACCCGCCCCCATGCGGCAAGGGCGGCCTCGGCCATGGCCGCGACCGATGCGGCCTGCGAGACATCGACCGGCTGCGCGATCCCGCCCGTCTCGGCGTCGATGGCGTCGGCTGCATCGGCGTTGATGTCGGCCACCATGACCCGCGCGCCCTCGCGGACAAATGCGCGGACGATACCCGCGCCAAAGCCCGAACCCCCGCCGGTGACGATGGCGGTCTTGTCCTGTAGTCGCATGAATGCCTCCCTGCCCTGCGCCCCGATTGGTGGCGGAAAACCTGCCGGGGTGCAACGGGT
>JAFIEC010000227.1 GCA_020832725.1 Paracoccaceae bacterium
AGAGCTTCTACGGGCGTTTAGCGCCCGAGGCCCGAGCTGCCTGAGCCGCGCCGGAGGCGCGCGGCCTTTCCGGCCCGCCCCGATCAGGGCGGGCCGCGTCAGTTTACCCCGCAAGCCAGGACGCGCAGCCAGTCGGAATCGCTCAACAGCGGTGCAACCTGCCCGCCCCGTGCCGGATCGGCCTCGATCAGGGGCAGCACGCTTTCACCGCTCGGGTCGCGGTGGAAGGCATAGGCGCTGCTGGAGACCCCCGCAGCAAGGAAGAAGGGCAGGAGCGCTTCGGCCTCCGGAGGGCTGGGCGGGCGCGTCGTCATGGCGGCGGCTGCGGCGCGGATCGCCTCTCCCGGCAGATCTCCCGTTGTCAGAAGTCGGAACGTCGCCATCGCGCCGCTCTGGTGCAGGATGTCGGCCAGCGGATCGGTCCCGGAGGCCATGGCGGCAAGGATATGCCCCGCCAGAATCTCGGGGCTGTCATGCGCCTCGACCAGCCGCGCGTTGACCAGCACGATCGGCCCGGGCACCAGCACCGTATCGAACGAGCCCTCGGGCAACACGTGCACACGTGGCGCCGCAGGCCCCCCAAGCCTGCGCAGGAGCCGGCCCATGGCCGCAACGCCCGATGGCGCGGCACAGCGCGGGCCGGTCAGCGCGGCCGTCTGCTGGGAGATCGCCCGCCCGATCTGAAGCCGCTTGGCCTCGGGCACGACCTGGACCGTGTGACGCACCAGCGCGCCCGGCAGCCAGAACACCGCAAGGCCCACTACCGCTGCCGTCAGCGCGGCGGTGATCGCAAGGCGCAATCGCCCGGGTCGCGGCTTCTGCCGTGCCAGCGCCGCGCGCACCGTCTCGATCGCTTCGATCATTGTGGGATCGTCGATTTCCAGCGTCTCGCCGATATCGCCATCCACCCCATAGATGGCCGGGATCTCGCCCGGGTTCAGCCGGTCCACCGCCGTAAGCGCCCAATGCGACAGCGGGGCCTCGGCCCGGTCGGAGATGACAAGCGAGGCATCGCGGAACAGAACATAGACCTCGCGCCCCTGCGCCTCGGGGCCCTCGCGCCACAGGCCCGTGCTTTCCAGCCGGGCATATTTCCGCAATGCCGTCATCGGCCCTCCCGCGCGCCGCGGGGCGCGTGAGGGCAGTATAGCGCAGCCCGGGCCTGCCTGCACAAGCGCTGCGCGGCCTGTCTAGCCGTCAAGTCGCTCCACGGTGATCTGGCGCAGCGTGCCGAAGCCGTTGAAGCTTGTGGCGGTGACGGTGGAATAGGCGCCCATGCCGGGTGTGAGCAGATAGCAGCCCTCGCCCACGGCCCTGGGCAGCATCAGCGGCCCCGGCAGGACATCGAGCGAGTCGCAGGTCGGCCCGAAGATGACGCGGGGGACGAGCGCCGCAGCGTCGCCCTCCGGGACGGCTTTGATCTTCCGACCCTCCGGGACGCCTTTGATTTTCCGACCCTCCGGGTCGAGTGCCTGCACACCGCCCACAAGGCCCAGGATCGGCATCTCGGCAAAGGCGCCATAGATGCCATCGTTGAGGAACAATGCCCCGTCCTCGCCCACGCCCTTGACCCGTGCGGCATGGGCAAAGGCATCGGCCACAAGGCCGCGACCCGGCTCGCATACGAGGGCGGGCGCGCTGGCACCAAAGCCCGAGCGAACGGCCCGTGCGATCGTCTCGAACAGGCCTGCAAGGTCCGGCTCCGCCCCACCCCGGGCCGAGGGGAAACCGCCGCCCACGTTCAGCCGCGCCACCTCTACACCCGCAGAGCGGGCGATCGAGGCGGCCTCTGCCACATAGGCTACCCACGGTGCCGGGTCGGCGCATTGGGTGCCGGGATGGAAGGTCAGCGACGGAACAAAGCCCGCCTGTGCCACCTCGGCCAGAAGGGCGGCAGCGCGCGCAGGCTCGGCCCCGAACTTGGCGCCGAAATCATAGGCCGCCCCCTTGACCGGCAGCTTGAAACGCACCGCGATCTCGGCCCGCCCCGGATCGAGCGCCTCACGCAGCTTGGCCAGCTCTCCGGCCCGGTCCACCGACCACGAGGCGACACCCATCGCCCTGCCAAAGGCGATCTCGGCGCGCGAGCGGACGGGGTTGTTGTAATGCATCGCCGCACCCGGCACACGACCATGCACCAGCGCGATCTCGGCGGGGCTTGCCACATCGAAGGCCCGCAGCCCCTCGGCCGCAAGGTTGTCCAGCACCGCGCCCTCGGGATTGGCCTTTACCGCATAGGTCACCAGCCCGGGAAACCCGTCCAGGAACAGCCGCGCCCGCGTCCGCAGCGCCGCAGGCGCAAAGAACAGGACCGGATCTTCCGGCTGTTCGGCGGCAAGATAGGCGCGGGGATGCTGCCAAAGGGTGCGGGTCAGGTCCATCGGGTGTCCTCCAGAAAGAGTGTGGGACGAAGGTGCGGGAACTAGGTGCAAAATCCGCCATGCGAAAGCGTTGATCCGAAGAAAAATCTCGTCAATATGACGAAAGGGGGGGCAAAACGACATGGATGATCTGGATCGGCGGCTTCTCGCCTTGCTGGGAGAGGATGCACGGCAAAGCGTGACGCATCTTGCACAGCGGTTGGGAGTCGCCCGCACGACCGCCCAGGCCCGGCTGGACCGGCTGGAGCGCGAGAAGGTGATCGTCGGTTATGCGCTGCGCCTTGGCCCCGAGGCCCGGGCGGGAGAAATCGAGGCGACGGTGCTGCTGCAGATCGAGCCCCGCGCCGGGCCTGCGGTCCTGCAGCGGCTGCGCGCCATGCCCGAGGTGCGCCGGGCGCATACGGCCTCGGGGCGGTTCGACCTGATCCTGCTGATGGTGGCACGCCGCATGAGCGAACTCGACGCGCTGCTGGACGAGATCGGGGCGATCCGGGGGGTGCGCTCTTCCGAGAGTCTGATCCACCTGTCCTGCCGGATCGACCGGGGCTGAGGCAGGCGGTCTTTCCTTCGCACCCGCCCCGCGCTAAGCACCGCCCCAGCCAGCCGCAGGAGCCGCCCATGCCCATGGAAAAGACCTACAGCTTTGCCGAGGCCGAGGCCCGCGCAGCCGCCCTGTGGGAAGAGGCGCAGGCCTTTCGTGCAGGCGCGAACGCGCGGCCCGGGGCACCGTCCTTCTGCATCATGATCCCGCCGCCGAATGTGACTGGCAGCCTGCATATGGGCCATGCCTTCAACAACACGCTGCAGGACATTCTGGTCCGCT
>JAFIEC010000228.1 GCA_020832725.1 Paracoccaceae bacterium
CCCCCACCCGCCACCCCCTCCGGGCCGCCCCACCGCGGATGCCCCTGCCCGGCCGCGGGGCGGGGGGGGCGACCCGGGGGCGCAGGACCACCATGATCCAGATCAGCGCAAAGCTCAACACGACCGCGAGGATCGCCGGAATGACGGCGGCCACGAACATGTCGAGGATGAATTGCTCGGTGATCACCGCGTAGATCACCATCACGATGGAGGGCGGCACGAGCGAGCCGAGTGTTCCCCCCGCCGCGATGCTTCCGCCCGCAAGCGTGGGCGCGTAGCCCAGCCTGCGCATCTCGGGCAGGGCAACGCGCCCGAAGGTCGCCGCCGTCGCCGGAGAAGAGCCGCAGATCGAACCGAAGACGGCGCATCCGCCCACAGTCGCCATGGCCAGACCGCCCCGGCGATGGCCGAGAAAGGCGTTGATCAGCTCGAATATGTCGCGCGACAGCCCGCCTGCGGTGGCAAAGCTGCCCATCAGCAGGAACAGCGGGATCACCGCCAGTTCCGTGTTGGTGAGCAGGCCCACCGCCTCGATTCCGACCAGCGACAGGGCCGGGCCCCAGACGCCGATCTGCATCCAGAAGCCGACGACCCCCACGATCGCCATGGCCACGCCAATGGGAAAATGCAGCGCGATGAGGACGAACAGCGCGCCCATCCCCAGAAGGACGATCGTGATCGGGTCCATCTCAGACGCTCTCCCGGCCAAGGCTGTCAGTGCCGGGCGCGCCGGGGGGCGGGCGGTTGAGCACGGCGCGCGCGATATCGACGACAAGGCCCACCGCCTGAAGCAGCGTCGCGACCGCGACAAGGCCCGTGACCGTCCACCAGAACGGGGCGCGGGGCCAGTTCATCAGGATGGTGGACAGGCCGCGCGCGGCATTGCGCTCGGTGAAGATGTAGAGTTGCCAGACAAGCACCGCAAAGACGACCAGCGTGGCAAAGGCCGCGAAGGATTCGATCGCCTGCTGCCAGCGCGGCCCGAGGATGCTGCCCAGAAGGCGCAGGCGGATGTGGTGCCGTTCGGCCAGGGATGTCGCAAAGCAGGCCCCGACACCGACCGCGACAGCGAGGCTCTGGACATCGGTTACCCACAACAGCGGTGCCGAGAACAGCCAGCGCAGAAGTACGTTCAGGATGATCAGGACGGCCAGCACCAGCAACGCCAGCACCCCGAAAAGGGCCTGCAGCCGCGCCACGCGCATGGCGATCAGGTCGAGCCGGTCGATGGGGTGCATGGATATCTCCGGAGTCGACGGGCGGAGAGTGTGAGGCGGGCCTGCCTCGGCCCGCCCCTCAGGACGCGATGGGGCGCGGCGCGTTACTCGGCGCGCAGCTCGGCCAGCGCGGCCTCCATCGTGTCGAATACGACCCGGTTGTGCGGATCAGCCGCGAACCACGTTTCCAGCAGCCGGTCGCGCGCCGCGATCACCGCTGCCTGGTCGGCCTCCGAGAAGTCCACCACCGTGTAGTTGGGATCGGCCCGCAACTCGGCCTCGATTGCGTCGGAAAGGCCGTCGATCACCTCGCCCCACATGTCGGCGTAGGCCATGAAGCTGGCCTCGTCGAGGGCCGCGCGCGCGTCATCGGGCAGGCCCTCGTAGACATCGCGGTTGATCGCGACCGTCGTCACCACCTGGCCCAGCGGAATCGCAAAGGCATGGGGGGCGACCTCCGGGTGGTTGAACAGCCGGATCGACACCCAGTTGTCGAGGCTGGCGTCGATCACGCCGCGCGACATGTTCTCGGCCGCCTGATTGACGGGGATGTTGGTCACCGGCACGCCGCCCAGTTCCTCGATCAGCTGCGCCCAGATGCCGTCGGCGGCGCGTACGCGCAGGCCCCGGACGTCCTCGATGGAATTGATGGGGCGCACCGAGTTCAGCATCGTGATCGGGCTGATCTGCAGGCCCAGCGGCACGATCGTGTCATATCCGCGCAGAACGCCCGCTTCGTAGGCCATGGTGAAGGCGCGCGAACCCTCGGTGGCAGAGGTGCCGAGGAAGGGGAAGTTCACCACCACGTTGTCGGGAAAGCGGCCTGCGTGATAGGGCAGAAGGATGTAGGCCAGATCGGCGACCCGGTTCTCGACGATATCAAGCTGCGTGGTCGGGTCACGGCCCAGCCCGCCGCCGGGAAAGTACTGGATCTGCAGCGCGTCGGGGTTGATCGCGTTCACCTTGTCCACCCATGGCTGATAGAGCCGGGTGTTGGTGATGCCCGCGGGCGGTTCGTAATTGTTCATCCGCAGGGTCACCGGGTTGGCAAAGGCCGCCCCGGCCGTAACCGCGAGTGCGGCGGCAAGGCTGCCGCCCAGAAAAAGCTTCATCGGAGATCCTCCCTGATCCTTTGGTGCGCTGATGTGCGCTGGCACCATGTATACATACCAGCGATTCACGCGCCTTCAGTCAAGCAGAAACAGCCAATATTCCGAGAATGGAGCGCATTCCACATGCCCATGCATACAATCAGGGCTGCAGGCGATCGTCCTCGCCCAGGCGCTGGGTCACGAACAGGCAGGCCTGGTGGATGTGCTCGCGCATGAGCGCTTCGGCGCGGGCGCTCTCGCGGCGGATGATGGCCTGGACGATTGCGTGGTGGTCATCGTGATAGCGACGGACCGAATCGTAATCGTACCACTGGATGATCGCGTTCGAGACGAGCGGGATGTTCTGCACCAGGCTCAGGCTCTTGGTGAGAAAGCGATTGTCGGTCGTCTCGTGCAGCAGGCCGTGAAAGCGGATGTTGGCGCGCCGCCACGGGTCGCGGTCGGCGACGTTGAGCTTGCGCGCGGCAAGCAGCGCATCCACCTCTCCCAGAAGGGTGGCCAGTTCGATCTGGGTTGCCTCGTCGATGCCCCGCTCGGCCAGAACCCGTGCCGCCATGCCCTCCAGGGTGGAGCGGACGGAATAAGCCTCCACGACTTCCCGCATCGAGAAGCGCCGCACCGAATAACCCCGCTTTGGCGCATGAACCAGCAGCCCCTCCGACGCCAGCGTCGAAAGCGCCTCGCGCACGGGCGTGCGCGACATCGCCAGTTCCTCGGCCACGGGGATTTCCTGCAGATGCGTATCGGGCTGATAGACCCCCATCAGGATATTGCGCCGGAGCTTTTCCACCGCGCGCTCTGTCAGGGTGCGGTTGCGTCGGGCGGGGGGCGGGCCGGGTGGCGGCGGGGGCCTGTCCTGTGCGGTCAACCTGTATCTCCCTTGCTGTCGGGGGGCGCCCCTCCTCCGATCCATCCTGTCACGCCCGTGGCGGGCACCGTATCGGGCGCGGGCCGGGCTCCGAAGGCCGGATCGGCCAGCCGCTCGGCCACCTTTGCCCCCACCGCCGCGCCGCGCGCGCTGGGACCAAAGGCCTCCACGCCCCAGGGGTTCGCGCGGCCACGGGCCACGGCAGGACGCTCTGCCATGCGCCGGAACCATCCCAGCACCGCGGGGAAATCTTCCAAGGCGACACCCTGCCAGCGATGATACTCGACCCATGGGAACAGCGCCATGTCTGCCACGGACAGCGCTCCTCCGGCAATCCAGTCACGCCCCGCCAGCTGGTCGTCGATCACCCGGTAGAGCCGGTGCGCCTCGCGGGTATAGCGCTCGATCGCAAAGGGCATCGGTTCGGGCGTGAACAGCCGGAACACATGGGCCTGCCCCCAATAGGGCGCGTGGCTGACCTGAAAGTACAGCCATTGCAGAACCTCCCAGCGCGCCGGACCCGATTGCGGAAGGAAGCGGCCCGTCTTTTCCGCAAGATATTGCAGGATCGCCCCCGATTCCCACAGGATCAGCGGCCCGCCCGGCCCATCCGGGTCACGGATGGCGGGGATTCGGCCGTTGGGATTGATGGCAAGGAATTCAGGCTGCCGATGTGCGCCCTCATAAAGGTCGACGAGCCGCACCCGATAGGGCAGCTCCGCCTCTTCGCAGAAGATGGTGATCTTGCGCCCGTTCGGCGCGCCGGTCGTGTAGAGGTCGATCATGTGTCGGGTTCCCGCGCGCCGTTGAAGCGCGGCTCCCGCCCTTCGGTGAAGGCCGCCACGGCCTCGGCGTGATCGGGTGCGGCGAAGGTCAGCCATTCGTAGGCAAGCGAGGTATCCATGATCGAATGGGCCAGTTGCTTGAGCCCGATGTTGACCGAAACCTTTGTCCACCGCACCGCCCAGCGGGGCATGGCCAGGATCCGCGCGGCCATGTCGGTAACCCTGGAATCCAGCTCCGCCCCCGGCACCGCGTGGTTGATCAGCCCGATGCGCGCGGCCTCGGTCGCGGTCATGAGGTCGCCGGTGAACAGGAATTCCTTGGCGCGGGCATAACCGACAAGCTGTGGCCACAGCACTGCGCCGCCATCGCCTGCGACGACGCCCGCCTTGACATGGGGGTCGCCGATCCTTGCGCGTTCGTCCGCGATGATGATGTCGCACAGCAATGCCAGCGTCGCCCCCAACCCCACGGCGGCCCCGTTCACCCGCGCAATCACCGGCTTTTCCAGATCGAGCATGGAGAAGACGATCCGCTTGGCATCGGACGGTGAAAGAAACTGCTCCTCCCGCCGATCGAGCGTCTCCTGCATCCAGGCCAGATCGCCGCCCGCGCAGAATGCCCGCCCGGCGCCGGTGAGGATCACGAGGTCGGAATCGCGATCCTGCTGGATTTCATAGAAGACCCGTGCAAGCTCGTCGTGCATCTGCTGGTTGACGGCGTTGAGAGCCTCCGGCCGGTTGAGGGTGACGGTCAGGATTCGCCCGTCTCGCTTCAGGTCCAGGCTTTCATAACTGTTCAGGTCCATTCTGGCCTCATGCATACATGATGGAGGTGCTGCGCAGGGCCCCGCCGCCATTCAGGATGCGGCATCACCCCGGCGCGCGCAACACAAATTGCTCTATATCCCATGAAATATGGCATCCAGGGCCGAAATCCTGCATCGGCTCGACGGACACTCGATTGACAGGGGCAAAGGCTTGTTTCACTGTATGCATACATGGACCTAAGACGGGGGGAGACATGGCCGCGGATCTGCCGCCCATTCAGGGGGTGCATCACACCGCCTTTCGCTGCCGCGATGCCGAGGAGACGCGGCATTTCTACGAGGATGTGCTGGGGCTCGAGCTGGCCGCTGCGCTTGCGTTCGATACCGAGCCGGGCTCGGGCAAGCCGATGCGCTACATGCACCTGTTCTTCCGCCTCGGAGATGGGCGCTTTGTCGCCTTCTTCGACTGGCCGGGGAGTGCAACGCCCGAGATGTTCGACCGGACGGGCGGTTTCGACCTGCACCTTGCCCTGGAAATGGAGGACATGAGCGCGCTGGATGCCTATCGGGAGCGGTTGCGCGCCCATGGCTTCAAGGCCATCGGCCCGGTGGAGCACGACTTCGTCCGGTCCGTCTATTGCTATGACCCCAACGGCATCCAGGTGGAGGTGACGGTGCGCACGCCCGAACATGACGCGATCCTTGCAGAGGAGCAGCGCGAGGCCCGCGCCATCATGGCCGCATGGACCGACGAGACGCGGCCCGCCAAGGCGCATCTGTGGCCCGACGCGGCGCGCGCCGGCTGAAGGGGCGCGAGCGGTGCATCTGATCGACGGCCTGCTGCGCAGCGCGCGGGTGCGCCCGCGCGCGCCTGCCATTCTCAATGAAGGCCCCCCCCTCGACTGGGGCGAACTCGCGTCCCGGATTGGACGGATCGCGGGCGGCCTGTCCGCTGCCGGCCTGGGGCCGGGCAGCCGGATTGCGGTTCTCGCCCTGAACGGTCCGGCCTATCTGGAGGCGATCCACGCCATCCCCTGGGCGGGGGCGGTGCTGGTGCCGCTGAACACCCGGCTGGCCGAGCCGGAGCTTGCCTTCATGCTCGAGGAGGCGCGCGCCGAGGCGCTGATCTTCGATCCGGCCCATGCGGAGGTCGCGGCGCGGCTTGCCGCCTCTCTCCCGTCCTTGCGGCATCTTTGGGCCACCGGACAGGTGGCCGGGGTCGCGGCCTGGGACGATCTGGCCGGGGGAGGGGCCCTGCCGGACCGGCATCCCGCGGCATCGGACCTGCTGGCCATCTGCTATACCGGTGGCACGACCGGGCGGCCCAAGGGTGTGATGCTGTCCCACGGGGGCATGGAGCATCACGTCGCGTGTCTGATGCGCGATCTGGAATGGGCCGAGGACACCCGCTATCTGCATGTCACCCCCATGTTTCACCTTGCGGATCTTGGGCCCAGCTATTGCCTGACGGCGCTGGGCGGGGCGCATGCATTCCTGCCGCGCTTCACGGTCGAGGCACTGCTCCAGCGGCTGGAGATTCTGGAGATCACCGCCGTCAACCTTGTGCCCACGCTGATCGGCTGGCTGGTGGGCGATCCCGCCACGCCGTCGCGCGACCTGTCGCGTCTGCGCGACATCGGCTATGGCTCGGCCCCCATCTCCGAGCCGGTGCTGCGCCGGGCCCTGGAGTTGTTTCCGGGCGTCACCTTCCGCCAGTTCTACGGCATGACCGAGGTGACCGCCTCGCTGTCGGTCCTGCGTCCGGCCCATCACGACCCCTCCCGCCCCGATCAACTGCGCTCTGCCGGGCAGCCGACCTTTGGCGTGCAGGTGCGCATCACGGGGCAGGACGGGGCCGAGGTCGCCCCCGGCGCGGTCGGAGAGATCGAATGCCGCAGTGCGGGGCTGATGCTGGGCTATCTTGATCGCCCCGAAGAGACTGCCGCAGCCATCACCCCCGATGGCTGGATGCGCACGGGCGACCTGGGCCGGATGGATGCGGAAGGGTTCCTGCATGTCGTGGACCGCGCCAAGGACATGATCGTGACCGGAGGTGAAAACGTCTTTTCCTCCGAGGTGGAAAGCGCCATCGCCTCTCATCCCGGCGTGGCGCAAGTCGCCGTGATCGCCGTGCCCAGCGCCCGTTGGGGCGAGGAGGTTCATGCCGTTGTCGTCCCGCGCCCGGGGACCAGCCTGACCGGGGCCGAGATCATCGCCCACGCAAGGGCGCGCATCGCGGGCTACAAATGCCCGAAATCCGTCACCATCCGCGAGGACGAGCTGCCGCTGAGCGGTGGCGGCAAGGTGCAGAAGCATCTCCTGCGGGCACCGTTCTGGGAGGGGCGCAGCCGTGCCGTCAACTGAAGCCGAAACCCGCCACCGCTATACCCGCATCCCCCTCATGGTGGTGGCCGAGATGCCGGGTCTGGCGCGTGAAACCTATGCGGGCCGCGATGGCCGCGTCTTTCTCGAGGCGCATCACCTTGCCCCGGAGGGCGTGCCCGCCGACACCGCCTGCCTGTTCATGCATCCTGCCGGTGTGCTGAACTACCTCCCCCTGCCCATCGCGCTGGCACGCTCGGGCGTGCATGTCGTCTGTTGCGCCAGCCGCTATGCCAGCAACGACAGCGCCCTGATCATGGAGAATGTGCTGATCGATCTGTGCGCGGCGGTGCGCCACCTGAAGGAGCGGCTGGGGTTTCGCCGTGTCGTGCTGTGCGGCTGGAGCGGGGGGGGCTCGCTGTCGCTGTTCTACCAGTCGCAGGCGCAGGCGCCCGACATCACCGCCACGCCGGCGGGTGATCCTGTCGATATCGCGGGAGCCGGGCTGATCCCGGCCGATGGGGTGATGCTGCTGGCGCCCCATCTCAGCCGTGCGCGTACCCTGCGCGAATGGATCGATGCCGCCGTGGTGGACGAAACCGACCCCGATGCGAGTGATCCCGCCCTCGATCTCTACGCCGACCGGCCTTGTGCCGTGCCGCCCTTTACGGCTGCGTTTCTGGCCCGTTACCGCGCCGCTCAGGCCGCCCGGGTGGCGCGGATCACGGCGCGGGTACGGGCACGGCTGCGGGCGCTGTCCGACATGGGCCGGCCCGGCCGCGAGGAGGGATTTGTGGTCCACCGGACCATGGCCGATCCGCGCTGGCTCGACCCTGCCGTGGACCCGAACGACCGCCGCCCCGGCTGGTGCTATCTGGGAGAGCCGCGCGCGGCCAATCACGCAACCTATGGGCTGGCGCGGTTCACCACCCTGCGCAGCTGGTTGTCGCAATGGTGCCCGGCCTCGTCCCGGGCCGATGGCGAGGCCTGTGCCGCGCGGATGCAGGTGCCCGTGCTGGGGGTGGAGAACGGCGCCGATGATGCCTGCACGCCCGAGCATACCCGCACCCTCTTCGCGGCCGTGCCCCATGCCGACAAGGATCTGGTCACCATCGCCGGGGCGAACCATTATTACTATGACCAGCCGCGCGAACTGGCCGAGGCCGCGCGCGCCTGCCGGGAATGGCTGGGCGCGCGGGGGTTTCTGCCCTGAGCGCCGCCCGCAGGAGGGGGCTTCCATGCTGACACGGCCCGAAAGCGACGACCCGACCCTGCGGATGATGGAGGAGAGCCTCGCCGCCTTCATCAGCCGCAGGGTGCTGCCCGAATACGCGGCGTGGGAGGCGGCGCGGATGGTCCCGCCCGCAATCTGGCGCGAGATGGGCGCATCGGGTTTCCTGTGCGCCGATGTCCCCGAGGAGATGGGCGGCCCGGGTGCCGAATTCGGCCATTCGGCGCTGGTGCTGTCGGTGCTGTCGCGGGCGGGGGCCACGGGTCTGGCTGCGGGCGCGTCGGTGCATTCCGATATCGTCGCCCCCTATCTTGTCAACCATGCCACCCCTGAGCAGCAGGCGCGCTGGCTCCCCGGCATGGCTGCGGGCGAGATCGTGGGGGCCATCGCGATGACCGAGCCCGGAACCGGCAGCGATCTGGCCGCCATCCGCACCCGTGCCCGCAAAAGTGGCACGGGATGGGTTCTGGACGGGC
>JAFIEC010000231.1 GCA_020832725.1 Paracoccaceae bacterium
TCGCACCATGGATTATCACGCCGAGGCGGTGATCGCGGCCGAGTTCATGAAGCTGGTGATGAACGGCACGCTCTATCAGGGCTCCAAGCCGGTGATGTGGTCGCCGGTGGAAAAGACCGCGCTGGCCGAGGCCGAGGTGGAATACCACGACAGGCAGACGGATGCGGTTTGGGTGCGGTTTGAAGTGGTGGACATGAAACCGCTTCGTGGGCAGTTGGCCGAAGCTGGTAGAGATCACACACCAATAGGCATCTTGAAAGAGAACGGCCTTGATGGTGCATCCGTCCTCATCTGGACGACCACACCCTGGACGATCCCCCAGAACCGCGCGATCTGCTTCAACCCGGGCGTGAGCTATGCCCTCTACCGTGTTGTTTCCGCGCCCGAAGAGAATTGGGCAAAACCCGGAGAGACCTATCTCCTCGCCGACAATCTGGCTGCGGATGTCTTTGCCGCCGCCCGCGTCGAGAGCTTCGAGCGGCTGCGCGACGTGCCCTCCAGTGAACTTGAGGTTCTCGCCTGCGCCCATCCCCTGCGCGGGGCAGAAGGTGCGGGCGGCGAGTGGGATTTCGAGGTGCCGCTCCTGCCCGGCGAGCATGTGACCGACGATGCCGGAACCGGCTTTGTCCACACCGCCCCCTCCCATGGCGATGACGATTACCAGATCGGGCGCCGCCACGACCTGCCGATGACCCACAACATCCTCGACGATTCGTCCTTCCGCGAGGGCCTGCCCTTCTTCGCAGGCCACCGCGTGATCCGCGAGGACGGCAAGCCGGGCAGCGCCAACAAGGCGGTGATCGACAAGCTGACAGAGGTCGGCGCGCTGCTGGCGCGCAAGCGCATCACCATCTCGGATGCCCATTCCTGGCGCTCCAAGGCCCCGGTCATCCGGCTCAACCGCCCGCAATGGTTCGCCGCCATCGACCGGCCCCTCGCCGATGGTCTGGAGGGCCCCACGGGCAGGGACACGATCCGCGCCCGCGCCCTTGCCTCCATCGACCGGCTGGTGGAATGGACCCCGCAGACCGGCCGCAACCGCCTCTCCGCGATGATCGAGAATCGCCCCGACTGGGTGCTCTCGCGCCAGCGTGCCTGGGGCGTGCCGCTCACCTGCTTCACGAAGAAAGACGCGCAACCCACTGATCCCGATTTCCTTCTGCGCAACAACGAGGTGAACGAGCGCATCAGGGCCGCCTTCGAGGCCGAGGGCGCCGATTGCTGGTACGCGCCGGACGCCACCGCGCGCTTCCTCACAGGCATCACCGATCCCGCCCATGGCCCGCTCGACCCCGAGGCCTGGGAGAAGGTGGACGACATCCTCGATGTATGGTTCGATTCGGGCTCCACCCACGCCTTCGTGCTGCGCGACCGGGATGATGGCGCGGAGGACGGCATTGCCGATCTCTATCTCGAAGGCACCGACCAGCATCGCGGATGGTTTCATTCCTCGCTGCTGCAGGGCTGCGCGACGCTGGGCCGCGCGCCCTATCGCGGCGTGCTGACCCATGGCTTCACCCTCGACGAGAAGGGCATGAAGATGTCCAAGTCGCTGGGCAACACGGTCGCCCCGCAACAGGTGATCGACCAGTACGGGGCAGACATCCTCCGGCTCTGGGTGGCACAGTCGGATTACACCGCCGACCTGCGCATCGGGCCCGAAATCCTCAAGGGCACAGCCGACAGCTATCGCCGGCTGCGCAACACGCTGCGCTTCATGCTGGCCAATCTGGACGGCTTTTCCGAAGAGGAGCGCATCGACCCCGCCGACATGCCGGAACTGGAGAGGTGGGTACTGCACCGGCTGGCCGGGCTGGATGCCCGCCTGCGCGCGGGCTATCGCGCCTACGATTTCCAGGGCGTGTTCCAGGAGGTGTTCACCTTCTGCACGGTCGATCTGTCGGCCTTCTATTTCGACGTGCGCAAGGACGCGCTCTATTGCGACCGGGCCGACAGCCTGCGCAGACGGGCCGCGCGCTCGGTGCTCGATCTGCTGTTTCACCGGCTGACGACATGGCTTGCCCCGCTCCTGCCCTTCACCATGGAGGATGTCTGGCTGTCGCGCTTTCCCGGCGAGGATGGCAGCGTGCATCTGCAGGATTTCCCCGAAACCCCCACCGACTGGGCCGATGACGCGCTGGCCGCGCGCTGGGGTGCCATCCGCCGCGCCCGCCGCGTGGTCACGGCAGCCCTGGAGGTGGAGCGCAAGGCCCGGGTGATCGGCGCCAGCCTCGAGGCCGCCCCGGTGGTGCATGTCGATGATGCAGGCCTGCGCGCGGCGCTGGAGGCCGCCGATTTCGCCGATCTGTGCATCACCTCCCGCGTGACCCTGAGCGACACCCCGGCACCCGGGGCCGCCTTCCGCCTCGAGGACGTGCCCGGCATCGCCGTGGTCTTCGCCCCCGCCGAAGGGCACAAATGCGCCCGCTGCTGGAAGGTCCTGCCCGAGGTCGGCAGCTTTGCTCATCCGGGCGTCTGCGGCCGCTGCGACGATGCGCTATCCCGGGGCTGAGCCCATCGCCGCGCCCCTGCTCTTGCGCACCGCGCGGCAGGGGCAGGGGTGCCACGTCTGCCCGTCCATGGCAGCCCCGGCACGCCTGCCCCACCGGCGCGTCGCCCCATGAGCCTGCGCCGGATCCAGACCCCGCTGGGGCCGCTGTGGCTGCAGGCGAGGGCGGGTCTGCTGACGGCCATCCTGCCGCACGCGCCCGCCCCCGTGGCACCGACCGACACGACCGGGGGCTCTGCCGACAGCCCTCTGCTCGACGCGGCAGAGGCCCAGATCGCCGCCCTGATCTCGGGCAGGCGCGAGCGCATCACCCTGCCCATGAGCCTGCCCGCCAGCCCCTTCGCCCATTGCATCTGGGAGGCGGTTCTCTCCACCCGCCCGGGCGAGCTTCTGCCCCTCGCGGATGTCGCGCGCGCGCTCTCGACTACGCCCTCGGCGGTGGCGCGGGGTGCTGCGGGCAACAGGCTGTTTCTCGCCCTGCCCTGCCACCGCCTCTGCGCTGCCCGCGGCACGACTCCCTGGCCCGGCCCGGGCGGCAACGCGGGCAGGGCCCGGCTGCGCGCCCTCGAGGCCGCGCAGGCCGCGCAGGCCGGGACCGGCCCCTGACCCTCACTCTCTTCTCAAGCACGCATCTTGCGCCCGCGCGCATGGCCGGGTCGGTGTGGCAGGTGCGGGCGGTCGCGGAGGGTGGCCGCGTGTACGGGC